>CAZXVN010000431.1:0-5191 GCA_964643945.1 uncultured Lentisphaeraceae bacterium
GAGCAGTTATGCCGAGTACCGGATTATGCCGAGTTGCAATTCAACGGCGCATCACCACTGCATTTTCCTGAACAGCAACTCGGCATAATCAGAGGCCTTTGAGAAACGCCATGAGCGTGTCATCCGGACGAAACCGCTGCACCTTCACTGACGGAATGGCCGTCTTGCCGAGGATCTTCTCTTTCATGGCCAAGTCAGCCGTCACATACATCTGGGTTGTCTCCATCCGTTCGTGGCCAAGCCACAGCGCAATGACCGCCATGTCGGTTCCCGAGTGAAGCAGGTTCATGGCGGTCGTATGGCGCAGGACATGCGGCGACACCCGTTTTTCCTCTAATGATGGGCATGTGCGCCGTGCAACGGCGACATGCTTGGACAGGATGTACTGGACACCGTCCGGGCTGAGCCTTTTCCCCGAGCGGTTGGCAAATAGCCAGTCATCAGGCAGAACGCGCTGCTCCTCAATCCATGCCGAAATGACGAGCGCCGCGTCGCGGGTAAGCGGAGTGCACCGTTCCTTCCGGCCCTTCCCAACGCACCGGACATGCGTGCCGGTTCCAAACGTGAGGTCACGGCATCGGATGCCGCACAGTTCGGAGACGCGCAGTCCGGTCTGGACGGCGAGCAGCATCAGGGCGAAGTCCCTTCGCCCCGACCAGGTGCTCCGGTCGGGCGTGCCGAGGAGCGCGGCCGTCTCCTTTTCGGTGAGGTAATCGACCAGTGCCCTCTCATACTTCTTGCAGGGCATGGCCAGCACCCGCTGGATAAGCGAACTCTTCTCGGGCGTTCGGTATGACGCATAACGAAAGAACGAACGGATGGCCGCAAGCCTGGCGTTCCGGCTGCGGGCGCCGTTCTTCCGCTGGTTCTCGAGATGTTCCAGAAAAGCCCCGATGAACGAACTGTCGAGATCGCCGAGATCCAGCGCCGACGGCGGTCGGCCAAGGCGCCCCTGCGCGAACACGAGCAGCAGGCGGAAGGTGTCGCGATAGGCTGCGACGGTATGCGGACTGGCGTTGCGCTGGGCCATGAGCCGGTCGGTGAAGAACGACTGTAGCAAGGCATGAAGATCGGGTGCCGTTTTCATGCCTGACCTCCCATGAACCGCTCGAGACGCGAGTTGGCCTCTCCGAGAAGTTCCGGCGTCGCGCTCAGGTACCAGTAGGTGTTGTTGACGTTCGCGTGCCCCAGGTATGTGGAAAGAAGCGGCAGACAACGCACGGGGTCGCCGCCGGACCGGTACCAATCAGTCAGCACCCTGACCGCGAAGGTATGCCGCAGGTCGTGGAGCCGCGGCCCGTGCAAGTCGCCGGGCCGCCGCAACCCGATGCGCCGCGAGATCAGGAGAAAAGTGTAATTTACGGGGACGTACTGCAACCGTGTCCGCCTGTCTGAAACGAAGAACCTGGCAGAGGGTGTCAACCGGATGCGCTCGTCCCGGCGGAGCGCGTACTCGCGAAGCCGCTCCAACGTCGAGCGGTGAATGGGAAGGAGACGTGTCTTGCAAAACTTGCTCTCCCTGACTGTGATCACGCCGCTTGCCAGATCCACGTCCCGACACTCCAGGTCCAGAACCTCTCTCGCCCGCATTCCTGTCGAGGCGACCAAGCCGAACAGCGTCGAATAGGTGTGCCCCCGGATCAACAGGCCCTCGTGAGGTTGCAAGCCGGACGCGCCGCGAACCAGCTCAGCAATCTGTTCCTGCGTGTAGATGTAGGGCCGCGGGCGGCGAGCAGTATCCGGCAACAGCCCCTGCGGAGGAACCTCCGTGCGAGGATCGTCGGCGATCACGTAGCGGGCGAAGTCACGCACCATTCCCAGCCGTCTGGCGTGGCGGGCGGGCGCGGCGTCGCGAGGCTGCTGCGCCCACTCCATCGCAAACTCCGAAGTGATGAACCGGATCCCACTGCCGTCGAGGAACCGGACAAACGCCTTCAAAGACTGCTCATGGTCGACAAGGAGGAATCCCATCCGCCTGCGCATGGCGAGGTATTCGTTCAACTCATCTGTCATACTCTTCATGATCCTTCTCCCGGCCAGGGCAGCGCGACGGCACGCAGGCCGTCGATGTCCGCCTTGGCGTATATGGCGGTTGTGTTCGGGTCGCGGTGATGCAGGATCTGGCCGATCTCTCCCAGAGTGGCGCCGTTGCGCATCAGGTTCGTTGCCAGACTGTGCCGGAACAGGTGGGCACCCGAGCGCGGCGGAGACATCCCGGCGCGGGCGAGCGCGCCCGCGGCGATGCAGTAGATCGGCGAGGATCCGGCCAGTTCCCGGTAGGGCGCCTTCGCCCTCAGGAAGACGTTGCGCGAACAGCTCGGAGGCCTGCCGAATCTCAAATATGCGGCGATCGCCTCGCCGACGTCCTGAAGCAGCGGAAAACGCTTCCGCTCGCGGCCCTTTCCGCACACGACGATATCACCAGTCTCCCAGCGGATGTCGTCAAGCTTGAGGGTCGCGACCTCCCCGGACCGTAGTCCCAGCTTGGCCAACAGCATGAGTATGGCGAAATCACGCTTGCCCGTGGCGGACTGCCTGTCGCACCGGTCCAGCACGAGGGCGATGTCATCGCGGCCCAGCCATTTTGGAGGCACGTCATGCCGCCACACCGGAGGCGTCGGCACATGGCCCGCCAGTTGCGAGGAGACGTCGCCATGCAGATAGAGGAAGCGCAGGAACCACCGGAGCGCGTTGACCTTCCACCGGAGCGAATCCGAAGGACGCCCTTGCGCATGACGCAAAACGAAGGCGCGAACGTCGTGGACATCCAAGGCCGACAAATCAACAGGCCCCGCCCCGAACCGCTGAGAAATGAAATACCAGGCCACATGGGAGTAGGTCTCGATCGTGTTCAACGAGAGGCCGCGCTCCCGTCGCAGGTAATCGCAAAAGTCCTCTAAGACCTGCTCCAGAGGGGTACGGCTTGTCCGCTCGACCGGCTCCGGCGCTACGCCGTCCAGACGCAACCGCAGCAGAAGCTTTTGCAGCAGAGCTTCGCCTTTTCGAATTTTGCGAAGGCAGCGCCTGCCGCGGAAGCGGGCAATGACCTCCTCCGTGATATCGCAGGCTCCGAGCTTGCGTTTATCAAGCCAACGCCCGAACCGAACCGCCGCAGAAACCGCGTAGCATATGGTCAGGCGTGCATACCTCTGCGCTACGAGATCGTCGCAAAACGCATCGACATGGCGGCCGAACAATCCTCCTCGAATACCGGCGATCCAGCACCTCTTTATAAAGAATGACTCCAACATGTTTTAACCCTCCTTTGGTTGGTGTTGCCACTTACCGTCAAGGGAAAAGACAGCCGTATTATGCCGACAACGTCAAGAACTTCAGCGTTTAAAGCCCGCGAATTATGCAACCATTAACCCGCAACTCGGCATAATCCGGCACTCGGCATAACTGCTCTTATGGTGAACTCGGCATAAGAGCAGAAGGACGAGGATGTTTTCAAGGCCGTGACGCCGCGCCTTGTGGGAGATGTCATCTTTTCTAAACTCTGTCTTGCAAAGTGCTTTGTAATAATGCTATCCTTGTCGTGTCGAAAGGGGAATTGGCATGACGGAAAAGGGCGTTAGCGAGGCGCTGGCACAGGTGCGGCAGATGCAGTCGGTCGTGCAGGACCGTCTGCGGTTCCGCGGGTTTTCGTCCCGCGCGCGCATCGCCGGCGGCTTTGCCGCTCTGCTCGGCGCCATCGTGCTGGGGCGGATGGCGCCGCCGGATGCGCAGCTGGCTCACCTTGCGGGGTGGGGCGCGGTCCTGCTGCTGGCGGGCGGAGTGAATTACGGGGCGCTGCTGCTCTGGATGCGCCGGGATGCGCGCTGGCAGCGCCGCGCCGAATGGGTGCCGGCGCTCGAGTCGCTGCCGCCGCTGGCCGTGGGGGGCCTCCTTTCCTTGGCCTTCTGGCGCGCGGGCGCCTATGACCTGCTTCCCGGCACGTGGATGCTGTGCTATGGGCTGGTGCACATGGCCTACCGGCGCAATCTCCCGGCGGGCGTGTATGCCGTTGGTTTTTTCTACCTGGCCGCGGGTGCCGTTTGTTTGTTGACGCCGGGGTTGCTTTTTACGGATCCGCGCCCCATGGGCATGGTCTTCGGTGTGGGCGAAGTGGCAGGCGGGCTGGCGCTGCGCGCCGGCAATGCCGGGAAGGAGGACGCAGATGACGGGCACATTGAATGACCCGGCCGGCGCGCTGGAGCGCCTGTTCCATGAGCCGAAGCGGCTGGCGATTCTCTCGGCGCTCTGCACGGCCCGCGACGGGCTCGCTTTTACGGAGCTGCGCGACACCTGCCAGCTGACGGACGGCAACCTCAACCGGCACCTCAAGGTGCTGGAGGAAGAGGCGGTCGTCCGCGTGAAGAAGGCCTTTGTGAACGACAAGCCGCGCACAACGGTTTCCCTGACGCGGGGGGGCCTGGCGCGTTTTAACCAGTATTTGGAGCGGCTGGAAGCGGTGCTGCAGGAGGCCCGCCGAGCCGCCCGGCGCGAGGGCGCGCCTGTGCGTGCGCCGCTGGCGGCTTGCCGGGCGTAATAAGCGTGAGCAAAAGAAAAGTAAAAGAAATGCCATGAAACTCTGTAATACAAAGTACTTTGCTAATAAGGCCGGGCGTGTTCGCCGCCTGGCGCTGGCCGCGGTGGCGCTGGCGCTCGTCCTGGCGCTGCCCGTGGCCGGTGGCCGCTGGGCTGGCCTGCCGGCATCGGTCTGGTTCGAGTTTCCGCCGGGGCAGGTGGTGGTGCAGCACGCGGCGTTTCAGTGGCCGGTCTGGACGGCCTTGGCGCTGGCGATCCTGGCGGTGGTTCTGCCCGTGGGGTGGCGCGTGGCGCGGGCCGGAAGCCTGTCCTGCGAAAGGGAAAGGTCCCCCGGCCGCTCCCCGGGCAGGCCCGGCATGCCCGCATGGGGCTGGGCGGGCCTCGGCTGGATGCTGGCGGCGTGGGGAGCGGCGTGGACGCGGCTGCCTATATTGGCGCTGATCCAGCGCCACACCTATGTGCTGGTTTGGGCCGGGTACACTGTGACGGTCCTGGCGCTGACGCAGCGCCGCGCGGGCATGTGTCTGCTCACGGGCCGCCGTGCGGCGCTGGCGGGGCTGGCGGTCAGCAGCGCCCTGTTCTGGTGGGGCTTCGAGTTTCTCAACCGCGGCGTGCAGAACTGGTTCTACCAGAACCTGGAAGGTTTTTCGCCGCCCGAGTA
>CAZXVN010000432.1:0-13664 GCA_964643945.1 uncultured Lentisphaeraceae bacterium
TATTGAATGTCCCCGCAGCAACCTATATCTACACGGCTCTGAACACTCTTTCCCTACACGACGCTCTTCCGATCTGAGATGATCAGGTCAAAGGTGTCTTTTCTGACAAGCTCCAAGGCCTCCGTTCCTTCCTTCGCCGAGGCTATCTCGTAGCCGTTCGCTTGCAGAAGGCCTCGGAGCAAGAGCAGGATGCGCGCTTCGTCATCAACTATCAGGATTTTGGACATAGCACGTTTAATTTCCCCCTATGAACGCGGTCTTCGGATGCGCCTGCGGCCTCCCAGCGTCTCGACTTCCGCAAACAGTGCTGCGTTGGCCTGTTCAAATTGTCCAGACAGCTCCGTCTTCCAGAACTTCATGGCGTCGCGCCGGTGATTCGGCAACAGGCTGACAAAGTAGGAAAGCTTTCCCTTGAGCCGGCAGATCACGTCAAACACAGGTTCGCTGTGGAACAGGAGCGGGTGAAGACATAGGCGGTCAAGCTCCTCTATGAAATTCGAAAACACCGGAAGACCCGCCTGGATGCTCACTCCGTCCGCTTTCTTAACAACAACGGGCAGCAGCGCCACTTGGGTGGCCCGCACGGCATCCCCCGCCTTCTTAAGGTGCCTGAGACATTCCACTTGATGCTGGTCGAATTCCCAGGCCGAGAGGGGTCCACTTGCACGGGTGTCGCCCTGACCCTGCAACCGCATGACCGCACGGAGATGCTCAATCCTGAGATTGTCCCGCCCGAAGTACGAAAAAAGGCAGGCCAGCGTGAGCTTGATGTCGCGAACGTTGCCCGGCCAGCGATAGGCCTGAAGTTCCGTGACAATGGCGTCTGGCAGGGCGGCCGCATCACCGGCGATCTTCTTCCACATATGACTTGCCAGTAGCGGTATGTCCTCAGGGTGCTCCCGCAGCGGAATGGTGTGGATCATGAATGCCCGCAGGCGGTAGTAAAGATCCTCGCGAAATTGTCCCGCCGCAACCATGGAGGAAAGGTCGCGGTTAGTCGCGGCAATGATACGCGCGTCCACCTGCTCCCCTTTCACCGCGCCGACGGGCCAGATCACGCCGTCGTCCAGCGCGCGCAGAATCTTGACCTGATGGTTCGCGGCCAAGTCTGCGATTTCGTCCAGAAACAAGGTGCCGCCGTTCGCCTGCCTCCACAACCCGTTCTTGTCGTATCTTGCCTCACTATGCGTGCCTTTCTTGTAACCAAACAGTTCGGATTCGAACAGTTCGGAGGGAATGGCGCCGCAGTTGACCGGTACGAACGGACCTTGGGAGCGGTTGCCGCAACGATGAATCGAGGTGGCGATGACCTCTTTGCCCGACCCGGTCTCGCCCAACAGTAACACCGGCACATTTTGCGAGGCCGCCCTCATGATCAAATGCCGAAGAAACTGGGCATCCTCAGACTGGCCCACAAAATCCCGGCACAACGCCTCGGGCACCTCGTGCTTGTACAGCAGGCTCATCACAAGCGTACGGCCTTCCGCACTCGATTCTCCAACCGGCGTGGCTGATGCTTGGGTGCCTTTCATCCGCTTTGGCGCAGCAGTCTGGACACGCCGCTTCATTTCTTCAAAAACCACGGCCCCCGCGCCGATCACATAGATGTTGCCGTCGTGGCCTTCCGCACGTAACAGGAGCGTACGGACGCTTCTGATCAACTGGCCGGCCTCCGTGTGGCCACCAACAATGAAGGGAATCCCTTTGCACCTGAGAAGATAGGCCGACAGTTCCTTCCGCTTGTCTTTCCGGCCCCGGTCCACAAAGCCTTCTCCAAGCTCCCGGAACGGCGCGAGATCGTTTTCCCGCACGACGTAGGCAACCGGGAGATTGTTCCCCCTCGTCTTTTCAGCTGGCAGGCTTTCAGGGGCAAGCTGAACGCTTTCAGGCCCATAATCATATAAACTGCCGCCAAATTTGAAGGCGTCCATCTTCATGGTTAATACCTCAAGAACAAAACGGTTGAGTCATAATTTACACCACTTGTTATTCGGAACTCAACTCCATAAACATCATCCCGGAAATGACTCAACACCATGCATCAACCCAGAACGGCGGGGAATCAGCGTAAAAGCCTGTCAAGCAATGGGTGCAAACGGAACGCCCAAGGATGGCATGATCTCTGCGTAGATGGGGAACGCATACGAGCACGCAAACCCTATTCTCGCAACGCAGGTGAAGAACATGACCGAACTACGCGGCACGCAAAACGCACTCGATCCGTATGGAGGCACCGGTTCGATACAGTGTCTGAAACAAGTGGCAGACTTGCTTCAGAAGCATTATACGCCTCTGCGCATGCGGTTCCGTGACGGCGATCAGGCTTTCGAATCTGTTCACTCGACGGAATCGCGCTCGGGAATCTGTGCCGTGCGAAGCCAGCTTCTTGACGAAGGGGTCTTGGCGGTCCAGCTTGAATGCGCCAGGGTGCCGGGAGAGCTACGCGTCTCCGTGGGCACCCTTTTTAACCAGCTCGCTGAGCTGGGTGACAAGTGTCGCGTAGTGAGTGCCCCCTCGGCGCCGCAAGATGGGGAGACGGGGCTCTGGCTCGAAATCCGGGTGGCGGCCGCTCCGCTGTCGTTCTCCAGGGAAGCGGTGTTTGTTGCGCAGCTTGAGAATCTGGACAAACTGGCGCGGACCATCCAATCCGAGCTCCCCCGCCTTCCGAGCGAGAAGGATCTCACGAAGCTATACGAAAAATTCTCCGAGCATCTAGAACCCGTACATCCTTGGCAAGGGACGCTTGCCGACCTGCCCCCGGCACTGGCTGATTGGGCCGGCGAGACCCTGGAGTTTATTGAGGGCAGCGCCTCGGTTGCCTTGGAATGTGCCTTCCCGGTCGTCACGCAGTTTCTTCTGGCTGTCTTGGCGCGCGCCGCCGCAGATTTCGGGAAGACGCTGGGCGCGGTGACCCCCACCGCCGTCAATGCCAGAGGGCTCGGGGAAATCGCCAAAAAGGCGCCGGGAATAGTGACCGTCCCCGCGATCCGCATCAGCCTCGGGACGAGTGCCTATGAGATGGCTAATGAAATCACATGCATGCTCACGACGCTGTCTGTCGCCGGCACACCCGTCCTCTTCTCCGGAACGCACGAACAGTTGCAGGGAGTGTTCGGTGGAGGACAAGGCGGGGGAAATGATCCGCTTCTGCCGGTTCTTCGCCATGCGCCGGAGGTGGATCTCGCGACGCTCGCCTTGTTTGCCATTCAATCCGCTGGCCGGCTTGCAGGCGGCCTGTCACCGTCCTCGGAGAAGGATATGCTGCGAAAGACCATGGAAGCATTGAAGGGATTCCATGGGGCAACCCAGCGAAGGGTCCTGCAAGCGGTTGCGAGTCGGACCGTTGCGGCGGCATCAAAGGGTCGTAAGGCCGTCGCGCTGTCAACTTCCAAGTATGCGGCAACGGTCGCAGCGCTCAAGGAGACGCTGGCCGGACTGAGCCCGCGACCACGCCCCTTGCGTAACGAGGAAGTCCAGAACCGCTACACGGCGGTTCTCACTGATCGTGGCCTGCTTGCGTATTTCGGGGAACACCTCTTAGCGCAGGATGCCGCGCTGGAGCAATTGGTCTCCCGCCTCACCATGGAGTGCCTCACGCGCCCATCTTATCAGCCGGTCCGCTATTGCGCGCAGGGAACGCCGGGAACCGGAAAATCCGAGAGCGCGATCCTGCTTGCCCGCAAGCTCGACGTTCCATACATCAACATCGACGCGGCCAGCATGCCCGACTATTACACCGCCGCCGCGCAGCTTTTGGGTAGCGGGCGCGGCATTGTGGGGTCTTACCAAACCGGGCGGCTGGAACAGGCCGCCAAGTGCCAGAGCGGGGCCGTCGTCGAGGTCAGCGATCTCGCTCATGCCGTTCCTTCGGTTCGCGCGGCGCTGGCCGACCTGTTCCTTCAGGTTCTCGAGACTGGGGAAGGGCAGAGCGCCGCCGGCGGGATGTTCGCATGCTCCAATCTGATCTTCGCGTTTACGATGAACCTGCCCGACGGGATGGATGAGGCGGTCAGAAAGCGCATCGGGTTCAACGATTCCGTCTCGCGCTGCCAACTCACGGCGGATGTGGCTGCCCACATCAAGCGCATGCTTTCCGGGGCTTTCTTGAGCCGCGTGGGCACGCCCATTGTCTTTGACCCGCTGGACGGCGCGGCTCTGGCCCTGATCGTGGAACGCGCGGTCAAAGCGGCGGTCCTCAGCGCCGCATTCCACCTGCATGCCGGGATCGCCGATGTCGTCCTCGAAGCCGGCCTGGGTGTCCGCGCGGTAAAACTTCTTGAGTCGAAAATTGTGTCGTCCGGGGCGCGTGCCTTGCTGGAACACGGGCGATGCCTGGCAGCCCGCGCGTTTCTTGATTTTCAGCAGCGCACCCCCGACCTTTCCCGTCGCGTCTTGCGAGTGTTTTTCGACCCGGACGGCAACATGCGAATCGCTCTGGAGTGACAATGGGAGAGCAGCAGGCCCGTAGCGCCTGCTGTACCGGAAGGAGTACAGCGGGGGCTACGAAACCGCTGGCATGAAAAAAAGGAGAGTAACCATGCAGACACAGGTTTTTAGAGTTGATGATGCCAGAGAATACCAGAAGGCCGGTCCCTCTGATCTCGTCAAGCTTTTGCCCGTGCCGGGCAGCAATCCGCTCTTCCTGCCGAAGGCGCAGATCGAAATCCTCGTATACGCCATCACCAACAACGAGATCGTCCATTTGAGCGGCCCGACGGGCAGCGCCAAGACGTCGCTGATCGAGGCCCTTCATCTTGTCCCCGGAAATTTCCGGGCTATTTGCTCAGCCCTTGGCCATCCGTTGTTCCCATTAAAGGTCTATCCGATCGAGATGGCCACCTATGAGGCACCCGGTGAACTCTACCAGCGCCGGGCGCTCAGGAACGGAACGACTTTTGATGAGGAAAGCGGCCTGGTGCGGGCTCTCACGGAAGCGGCGGGGCTGGAGGGAAAGTTCTATCATCTGATTTGGCTGCGTGAGATCGGGCGCGTTCACAGCGCGTCGGTCCAGGGCGGACTCCTGGACCTCGTCACCAAGGGGGACATTACCTTGCCCGGCGGCAAGCGCGTGAATGCCCGCGGCATCGCCTGGGTGGCCGACAGCAACTATCAGGCCGAGTCCGAGGCCACACATACGCTGGTGACGCTCGACGACGCCCTCAAACGGAGATTCACCATCAACCTCACGCTCGACTATCTGTCGGCCGAACAGGAGACGCATGTGCTTCTGCAACTGACCGGCGATAATGAAGCGCAAAAAACGACTCATGACCTTGTCTTGCATGCGGTGCGGCTTGGCCAGGCCATACGCCGCAACAAGCTGGAGGGAAACCTCCAATCCGTTGCCCCGCCGACCATCTACGGCTATCTATCCTTCCTGCGCATGGTGCATGCCCTTCCGCACCTGATCCTGCAGCAGATCGCCATGGCCACGCTTCTCGGGAACGCGTCCCCTGAAGAGCAAAAACACGTTGCGGGCGTGCTCAACGAGGTGTTCGGTTTTCAGCGCGAACAAGCCGAAGACCCCATCAAGGCCGGGAGTCTGTTCTGATGAACGTTAAAGTGAACCCCATGTCCCGCCGTGAACCCCAGTCCGGATCCTGGGATAGCTGCTCCTGCGTGTACAAGAAGCGCCGGAGCAAGACGGACTGGGCGGGCCTCGGGATCGGCGACGCCTTCAAGCCTGGTCTGGACTACTTCCTGCGGATATCCGCGCAGCGGCTTTTCTACGCGGCCTGCCGCAAAGTCCAAATGGCGGCCGCAAGAATGGGGGGATTTGCCGGGGAATCCGGGTACCAGCCGAAATCGAAACCCCAACTCGGTCCCTGTTACACTGCCTATCCCGGCACGCTGGCGGCGTACTCCGCCATCGGCCTCACAGGCTTTCTCGAGTTCGAGGCTGTTGCCAGCGGCGGATGTCTCGCCGCGCATTTGGAGGAGTATTTGAAAAACCCTGCGGCGCATGACGAAGTTTCTGCAGATCCGGCGTTCTATCAGAGAATAGCGCGGCTTGTGACCCATACCGTCCAGTCTCGGTTGCTCCTCGAAGACCTCTCCCGGTCAGCCGGCATGTCGCTTGTCGAGTTGTACCGCCTCTTCTCGGCCTCGCAACAGAGCCTCACGTTCGACTCCGTTCCCGAGATCGTCAATGCCGTGATCCTTTATGGCGACATCCTTCCCGACTGGGAGAGCCTGACGCTGCACCCGGTCACCCGCGTTGTGTTCCGGGACCTGGACGCCGTCTGTGGCCCGTACTTCACCCGGCTCGCGGAATACACCCCCCAGGATTTGGCGTCCGCAGGGGTGAGCTGGGTCCGCGACGTGTGCCGCTGCCTCTCCAAATACGTGCCTCCTCCGCAGCAGGAAGTCAGCAAGGCCGCGGGGCCGGAGAAAGCGGACGACGCGGGCAATGCGGAGGACACCCGGCACGGATTCAAGCAACCGAAAGAGCCGGCGGCATCAGACAAAATCTCTCCGCTGAACGGCCCGAACCCTCCGGCACTGTTCTCGCCACCGACCGCCGCCGAGCGGGCGGTGGCGGCTCTTCTGGCCAATATGCCACCCCCCGCCGGAACAGGGGAGCACTCTCCCGCTGCGGCGCAGGCCGCCCAGGCCTTGCAGAACTTCGCCAAGGCCGTGGATCAGGCGGGGGGCCAGAAAGCGCAATGGGAGGACATGCGTTCCGACCTTGTGGAGCGCGCCATGACAGCGGGCACTTTCTCCGAGTCACCGATTCAGGGCAATCCGACCGACGGGCACGAAGTGAAGATGCGCCTGGGCAAAAACAACGTTGCCGCTGGCGAGATTTATGACCGGTCTTTAGAACTGTCCGACAATTTTCCTGCATGCGACGCTCTGATCGGGGAGTCTCAGCCCATTGCCGATGCTTTGAGGAGGGCGCTGTATCCTAACGTTGAGGAGCGGGTTGAGACGGAGTGGCTGCGCTCGACCGGCGCTCTGGATCCGGCCAGGCTTGCCATGGCGGACTATTCCTCGGTGGTCTTTAGGCGGTACCGCATCTACGACAAGGCTGATCGCAAAGGCCAACCGCTCCTGCTCATCGCATGCGATGGCTCGGGTTCACTCAGCTATCCCCAGATGCGGATGCTGAAGGTTCTGGCGGCGGCATGGTTGAGTTCGACGGCCAGGACCCATGTTCAGGTCATGGCGGGCCTCTATCACAGCGGCGAGGTCCGCCAAGGGGTTTCCGGGCCTCTGGTGCAATGGATATACCATCCACAGAAGACTCCGGCCATCAGCCGGAAAGATGCTCTGCGGGCACTTGTGTCCTTGCCGGACACAGGCACGGGCGCGCAGTCGGACGCGCTGTCACTTATGTTTATGCTCAACGAGGCGGTGCGGGTTGCCCGCGGGCGGATGATCTACCTCATCCTCCT
Organism: uncultured Lentisphaeraceae bacterium; assembly: GCA_964643945.1. Lineage (GTDB taxonomy): Bacteria > Verrucomicrobiota > Kiritimatiellia > RFP12 > UBA1067 > JAHFSX01. Next base: position 7,398 of record CAZXVN010000432.1, read on the forward strand.
TTCGGACTGTCAGTGGAACCGCAGCTTCAGTAGCGAGAAGAGCGGCCAGGAAGAAGTCCGCGCGCTTTTTGAAACCGTTTACGAGGACATCCCCGACAAATTCCACGTCACTCTGGTGGCGCTCGGTCATAAAGGGCAGACTGAGTTTGAAGACCTGCTCGACAAGGTGATCACGGTACCCGAGAGCAGGCTGGCGGATGTCGCCGGACTCGCGGAGCAGATCGGTGTTTATGTGGCATCGTGCATGAAAGAACGGCGCAAGGTCATGTCGAGGAACTAAGATGGCATACGTGTATGAGGATGAGGAGAAATGGGGAAAGACGGGCTACTCAACCGGCTATGGCTGGAACTCCGGCGCTGGCTGCGGCTACGGGGCAGTCCGTGCCGTGGACGCAAGCAAGGCGCTACAGCCTTTGCTCGATCACATCCGTGCGTATGACACCCTGAGACAAAAGCTCGAAAGAGAGGGGGGCGGGTTTCCCGACATTGCCAAGGTCACTGAACTGCTCTCTCAGCCGATCACGTTGAGAGGCAAGTACGGAAACTGCAAAGCCACGCTTACGGATCAGGCGGGCCTCCGCACGGCCCTCTTCGACATTGGGAACAACGATCTCCACTTGGACATACGGCAACTCTCGACCGGCATGCCTGTTTACTATCTCTGCCGGATACGCCGCGACTACCAGTCCGAGCACAGCCTGATTGTCGAGGATCATTATCAGAGCACGGGCTACCCGATGGTGGACGAGCGGTTTGTCCGGATGATGGACTGCGGCCATGAGACCTATTACCTGCGCCTGTCTCAATTCCGGGACAAACTGAAAGAGGAAGGGCAGCGGGTGCACAGCCCCCGCCGTACCCCGGAAGGCTCCAAAAAGTACAGCGGGATCTACGAGACCGCTGTCCCCGCGTCACCCATACAGCCCCACGCAAGCCCGGACGACTCCTCGGACCTGCAGATCGACGACACCCTCTACCACGTCGGCCGCCACGTCTTTCAGGCCGCCTGGCATGAGGACCAGCGGCCCGGCGTGCTTGCCGCCACGCACTTCGGCCTGCCGTATTTCAGACAGGCCATCGAGCTGCTGTACCTCTGCCTGAGCGGCGAGCTGTGCGAATTGCGCAACGCGACAAATGAACGTCTGCTCGCGTTCTTCAAGGAAACCTACCCACAGCCGGCCATCCATGCGTTTTTGGGGTTGCTCGGCGGTCTTGACGGCGCCGCCATCAACGACCTGCCGCGCAAAGCCCTCAAGTTCTACGTCCGGCTCTCCTCAGCCTTCAGCAGTTTTCTCGGCGTCGAGGTCCAGTGGGGGCACAGCAGGGCAAGGGTCCCGCTCTACAAACTCGTGTTCGGCAACTTCTCGCGCCTCGACATGCTTGCCGTGACCTTAGCCCATGACAAGAAACTGCGGAGCGCGGCGAAGGAACTCGACCAGCAAGCGGAAGTAATAGTTGCCGACATCGTGGGCAAGCGGCACTGAGAGACACCAAGCGCCCCAGTACAGCAGGCGCTACGAGCCTGCTGCTCCTGGCGCCGGCCTTAGCCACTCCATACACCGTGTCCACGGCCAGTCGGTCCATGCCTTCACCAATCCGGCCTTCACCGGGTTGGCGCAGATATAACGTGCGACACCGATAACCTTCGCCTCGTCGCGGCACCAATGGTCGAACCCCTCGCGCGCCCAGAAGGCGCCCGTACGTCCAAGAACCCGATTGGCTTGCCTCGCCACATAGTTTTTGTACTGACCGAGGTCCTCCAGCAACCCTCCGCTATGTCCCTCGTTGTTCCGCAACAGGAGGTGCACGTGATTCGACAGGACCGTAGCGGCATACACCTGCCATCCGCACTGCATCTCAAGCCAGTCGAGATTGGCCAACACGAGTTCTGGAACTCCGGGTCTGGTGAGCCAGTCGCGACGGTTGTCCACGACATGCAGGCAACGTTCCACCCGGAGGAACTGCCGTCGCGCGAGTTCGGTCAACGCCTCCTCGTTCGCGTTGGCCTTCGCAAGGGCGTCCCGTTCCGTCTGTAGTTCCGTCACGACCGACTTGGGGATCGTTCCGGCCAGTCGGATGGTGACGAAGTACGCATGGTCGGCCACCAGCCAATGCGGCAGGTTCCCGCGTGAGAAACGCAACGTCTCGACCATGGCTGCTCCTTGTGCGTACTGGAGGCAGCGGGTTCGTAGCCCCCGCTGTACTTATCCCGGTACAGCAGGCGCTACGAGCCTGCTGCCTTCTTCCCCTTCATCCTCTCGCCAGACACCCGAACTTGGCGTCGCTCTTGAACTCCTCGGGAAGATCCTCGACGGTCACGGTAATCAGAATAGGCGCGCTGGTGTCGGCGTCATAGAAGTCCGAATCGTCGAAAGGGATGTTCCAGCGCGGCGAAAGCGCAAACTCGACGGCATCCAGGATCGTCGTCTTGGTGGAATCCCCCGGCCCCAACGAGGCACACGAAACTCCCACCCACACGCCACTCCAGTTCCCGTATTCCCCGGAACCGCTCGATCTTGATATGCCGGATCTTCATGATTCGCCTCAGTACAGCAGGCGCTACGAGCCTGCTGTCTTCGCATTCTTCTTCGCCACCATCTCATCATGCTCGTGCCTAAACTCCGCGGCCTCAACCGTCTTTCCCGCGTTCTCCAAATGCACCGCCAGCGCAACCAGATGGGCCAGGGTCTCCTCGTGGTCGGTACCTTTCTCGCGGCGGCTGTATTCGAGACTGCGGCGGAGCACGTCCGCGTAATCCTCCGCAGCGGAGAAGAACGGGTTGAACTGGAGCGGGTGCTGGCAATGCGGACACGCACTGAGCAACCGCAGATCAGCGAAGGCGGAGGCGGGCAAATCGAGGCACGACAATTCTCCCTTCTGGCTTCTAACTTCTGACTCCTGACTTCTCTCTTGCATTGCCGCGATGACGGCGGGCGGCGGAGCGAACTCCTGGTCGCACACGGGACACGGGGCCTGCTGGGAATTGGCGGCAGTGAGAATGGCGGAACCGTAGGGCTGACTATGGACAAGGCAGAAACCACCTCACGTTCGAACCTCGTTAGAGAAAACTGCGGCAGTCAAGTCGGCTCGAAAAATCTCCCAGAAAGTCCAATAAGCAAGCAGCTCTATCGAACCTGAATCGGAAATGCATACACGGAAGTCGAATTCCCTCTGATCGAAACGTTGATCCATCCGGAAACTTAACCGCTCACACTCTTCCCAGCCCTCGCTAGGGAACTTGCGCAGAATTGGCAAAATCATCTCAGTCAAATGTGGAGCACACGCAAGTCGCCAAGGCCCATAGCTTCCAGAAGGAGAACCCGCCTTGATCAAAATCAGACATTGGGCATCTTCGTAACTTCGCGTTCTTAGTCCTATGTCATAAGGACAGCGAAAACCAGATGCCCAAGGATGATGCCGAGCGTTCGCACCGGACACACCATTCTGGCGTTGAACCGGAACCGGGCTGAACCGCAGCAACTCCACCTGCCCGTCGACTATCTGAACGATGGCAAGAGAACCGGTTGCCATCCAGTCTGCTGTCATAGTTAGCGGATAGGGATCGTCAGCGAGATGCTGCCTTGGCCATGAGAACACTCTCCCCCCACCGCGGAAGTCATTGGCACAGTGGACTTGAGACACGTCGACGCCGCCTTCTGTCACTCGTGCTAGCCAAGCACCAGTTGGAGAGCTTCTAACTGCCGCACTCCCTCCTGAAACTGTCGGGTGTGGAAATTCCGCGATCGAAAGACGCCCAGTCATTACATCCAGATCCTTAATCCAATAAACCTTCGTTGCCTCTGACACCAGGAGTCCTTCTTTGCACGCTGTGAGAGAGGCAATGTAGCGATGGTCAAAAGTGGACTCGAAGGCCCAGATTGTCTGCTCCGGATTTCCGTACGGCCCCATCCAAACATCAATAACCTCTCCGGTCCCAGATACGTAACCGGCGGAAATAATTCTATCTGTTGGCATATAGACGATGTCGTGCATTTGCCCTTTGTAGTCACGAAGACTCTTCAGTTCGCCGCTCGCCCAACAGTATCGGGCCGTCTCAACACCCGTGATCCAAAGCGACTCCTCGTCCGAAGAAAACACAGCGGCAAAAGGCCGAATTGTACTCGTCGTGCCGAGAATCGTGCCGCTTGTGGCATCAATTACTACGACGCGGTCGGCATACATTGTTACACTCACAAGTAACCGTCCGGATTCGCTGAACCTTAGCAGGTTTGCTTGATAGCCCGAGCCAAGAGCCACCGGCACATTGTGTCTTTGGGCAGAGTCAAGGTCAAGGATGACTATACCAGACGCGCCACCAATGGCGATTCTGTCGAAGGCCGGTGATAATGCGACACAATTCCCGTCGCAGGGGCCACATCGGCTGAGATGCTCCAGCCGAAATGGCAATTGAGTCGTCAATAATTCGTGCGATATGCGCGAGGCTTCTGAGGGTTCGGTGGGTGCGAATTTCAACTGTGTGTAGATTGCCATGTTGGCAAGAAGCTGAAGCCCACATTCCATCCCTGCTTGATGCAACCCGTGTAGAATCACCTCAAGCATCACGGGTTTTCGATTCTCAAAGCAGTCCCGGCATACGGAAAACCTATCTGCTGTCGCAGTTATCCCGGAATTTCGTATGCCTTGAAAAGCGAACTCTATGAATGTCTCTTCAAGGGTCTGCCACAACTGTGATCGAGCCATTTGAAAGGCCATCTCAGTAAGTGACCTCTTGTCGGATCCCATTGGTGCGGCCTTTTGATGGAAGTAGGCGGCGAGTTGCTCATGCGCCGCGAGTCGTTGAGATTCTGACGGCAAGTAGGAGGTCGCCGCAGCCTCCCGGAACTGGCCGTGGTAGAAGTCTAGCAGTTCGCCGCGCTGCATCAGGTAGGGACGCAGGAGTTGCCCGAGAGCGGCCACATTGCCTTGTGGGTCGCCGGGCGACAGGAGATCCACGAGTTCCTGCTGGCTCAAGCCATGCCGGCTCACGCCCAGCAGGGAGACGAACCGGGTCACCTGTTCCAGACCGATCTTCCTACCAAAAGCGTCCCGGAAACCGTCATCGTCCTCCAGCCGCTTCAGGATCCAGATGAACAACGCCCGTGTGTCCGGTGGCAGTTGCGCGATGCGGTCGGTGATCTCCTCGTAAGTGCCCAGCGTACGGAGTTCCTCCAACGCGACCAGCAGGTACAAAGGGGTGCCGGCGTCGGCTTTGGCCAGCAGCGCCGCGCGTTGGTGGTCCGTCATGGACTTCCGGTACCGGTGGAGGAATTCCCGGATGATGGCTTCGGCGTCCTCAGCTGTGAGCGGCTGCAACGCGATCTCCTTCGGCGGCATCCGTCGCTGACGGAGCGCTGCCAGCACCGGACTGATAACTGATGACTGATCACTGACTGCTGAAAGCGTGGAAAGAATGATCCTCGCGGTCGCCGGCAGTTCTTCGGGCAGCCACGACCGGCCGGCAAGCTGGGTGGTGGGATCGAATTGGTTGATGGCATCGAGCAGAATCACGACGCGTTTCTGGGCGGAGGCCTGTTGGAGGATTTCAGGGAACGCCACCCGCAGTTTCTCCGGGTCTTCCGAGATCTCCGCCGTCAGCCCGGCACCGGTCACCAATTCGTGACACAACCGCCGCAGGGTCCGCCGCACATCGGTCGAACCGGGACTGGCACCAACGAAGTGGGAGATGAGGAGGGTCGAGGGTTCAGGGTTCAGGGTTAAGCGTTGGCTCAGGTGAGCGAGGAGGGCGGATTTGCCGCTGCCGGGTACGCCGGTGAGGCAGACGTAGCCGTTGCCGCCAGTTGAGTTGGCATGGGTAAGCAGTTCGTTCAACACGAACTCGCGGCTGCCCAGCACGAAGCGCTGGACGCGTTCCTCGATGAACGCCTCCATCGCCGCGTTCTCCTCGGTGAACTCGTCCGGTTTCTCCCCGGTCGCCGAGCCGAACTCCTGGTCAATGCTCTGCTGGAGATCCACGTAAACCCGGTCGCCAAACTCCTTCAGCCCGATCAGCCGCCGGGATGGGTCATCCCACTGCGCCCGGTAGATGAACGGCTGGAGACCGGCCCCGGTGATGGCGGTCTTGAGTTCGGCCAGGGCGACATCGCCGTGGCTGCCGTCCGGCTCGCAAAACTCTCCCGGTGCAGCCTCGACCATGGCCGAGGTGGTCGCCGGGTCGCGGAAATAGAAGTAGGCGAAGCCGCGACTCTTGAGGTCGCGATCCAGCACGCCATAATAGACCTCATCGGCCGTGATGGAACGAGTCTTGCC
>CAZXVN010000433.1:0-4548 GCA_964643945.1 uncultured Lentisphaeraceae bacterium
CCCAACGCGCCGTTACCACGCCCGCCGCAGCCGACCAGGCCCACTTTAAACACGCGTGGAGCACCCTGGCCCACCACAACGGCCGGTGCCGCCGCCATCATAGCGGCAAACACGGTCGACCCCTTGATAAACTCACGACGATTCTGCATCTTTCTCTCCTTAGTTTCAGATTTGCGAGGAACGGGGTTCCTCATTGTCAATGACCTCTACGCCTGCGCCCACTGCTCGCGCAACAACTTGACCATGTTGAGGATCAGCTGCAACTTGTCACCCTCCTTCGGGAACCCGCCCTCCAAGCTCACCGCCCCGCGGTACCCGATCAGTTTCAGCCCCTTGAACCCGTCCACATAGTTGTCGGCGGTGCCATCCACGCCCGGAACCTGACGGTTTTTGAGCGAGGCGATATGCACATGCGAAAGCAGCTTGCCCGCGCAAATAAACGCGCCCATGAAACTCGTCTCTTCCAGTTTCATGTGCCAGAAATCGCCCATCACCGTTGCACCGGGTCCAATGTCAGCCGCCATCCGCGCGCCATCCGCTACCTGACGCAGGAACGGCGTTTCGTTGCGGCGCAGCGGTTCCAGCACGATCGAGGTGCCGTGCTTGGCCGCATGCTCCGCCAGCCGCTTGCCCGTGTTGGTCACGAAATCATTGCGCAACTCCGTAAAGCCCATCGGGACCTTGCCGCGCGCGGGACACAAAATCAGGCCAACCGACTTCATCGCGCCCAGCGCCTCGATAACCGGCAGGAACTTCTGCACCTCGGCTTCGCGCTTCTCGGGTTCGGCATACGAAAAGTCGCTCGGGCCGCAAGCCGTCGCCATGAACAGCTTTCGCCCCGTCATCGCTTTCTTCATTTCCTCGCAATTCTTGATGGGCCAATCGCCGGACGGGATCTCCACTGCACCGAACCCGTTCGCCTCCAGAAAATCCAGCTTCTCCTTCATCTCGCCGCCGGGGATTGCCCCCCACTGCAGGCAAAGGTTCAGCTCGGCCGGCTTTTCAGGCGGCGTCAATTTAGGCATTCCATCCCCGCCAACCGCTTGTCCCTGTGCCGACGCACGTTGCGTGCCGCACACCGTAGCGACTCCGGCAACCGCCGAAGCTGTCAAAAAATCCCGTCGTTTCATCTCACATCCTCCTCTGTTAACCGATGCCCATAATGCGACTGGTCAAAATCAGTATGACAATCGGAACAACAATAACGTGAATGGGGTTGCAGGTCAAGGTCACAATCAGATGGAATCCGACACGATAAGATTACCGCACGTTTGCGTAGGAATAGATCCAGTAATAGTACTCGTTGGTAAGCTTTTCATCGGCGGCCTTGACGGCCCGCGAATTCCGAGTGACTGTTTTAATCCTGAGCGTGTTCTTGCCCTTTGTCAGCGCGACGGGAATCTCGAACTCGGTGTCCCTGAATTTCGAGGGCATGGCCCCGTTCTGCCAGCCCGGCACCTCTTCGGTTTTCTGGGCATAATAATTCTTCGCCAGGTCCCGATAGGGAGGATGATCGTAATTCAGCACGTAATTGGCGCCCTGCTCAAACCAGATTCCCGCTGGGGCACCATCCACGAAAACATCCACTTCCTGATGATAGGCCATCTGGTTGATGCGCTTGCGTAAGCGCACGCCGTCATTGTCCGGGTTGATCTTGACCGTGAAAGCCGAGCCTTGATCGGTCCAGCGGCCTTCATCGGTGATCCGGATACTTCGTATCACCCCGGCCTTCCTGGTTTCGAACACGACCGTGGCCTGTGAGGCGCCGATGTCCACCGTATTGGACTGCGCTTGGTTACCTGGATCCGCCCCGGGAAACGCGCCGCCGGGCGCAACGATTCTGGGTCTGAGTCCCTCGACATCCTCTTGCGTAAGCACTTCCGAGAACCGGCCTTCCCGGTAGCGATGCAGCGTGTATTGATACCAGTCCGGACGCTGGGTGATGACCGCCTTGAAAGCAGCATCGAACGGCAGGCACGGAAAGGCCGACCAGATGCACCCGTCCTGATTATACCACAACTGATACGGGGCCTTGCCCGCTTTGAAATAGTCGGTGACCACCTGATCGTGATCCGGCGTCGCGGCATCCTTCAAGTAGATTTTCAGGTTGCCGCTTGGCGCGCCCAGCCAGGCGAACCATAAATGAACCAACAGGCCTGACTGCCCTTGGACGAAAGCCTGCTCGTAACCGTTCGTATCCTGCAGGGTGAAGTTGGTCCAATCCATGATAGTAAAATTCAGAGCGCTCTTGGAGGTGTGGGACCAGCTCTTCACGCCCGTCCGGATGGAAGGCAAGCTTTCCCAGACAACCGCGGGATTTTTCATTATCGATTCCTGAGCCGGCGCGCGAGCTGCACACTCTCCGCCGAAAGCCATCTCGTTGTTGATCATCAGTCCTGCACTCAGTGCCAAAGTAACGTGTACTGCTTTTGTCATGCGCTTGGCCTTTCCTTATCGTGAGCAGGGCAAAATATTTCTGATCGCCGGCCCCTTTCCGGACAGGCTGATAACAGGACGACCTGATTGGCGCCTGAGTAACTGTTCGTTTGGCACCGGCCCCGCCGCGTAATGGCCTTCTCAACCAACAGCCCGTCTTACCCCTGACCCTTTACCTCGGGGTTCACAGACCTGACGGTGCGGCGGGCGGCTTCGAGGGTGTTATATAAAAGCAGCGTGATTGTCATCGGCCCCACGCCTCCAGGGACGGGGGTGATGAGTGAAGCAACCGTTTTTGCCGAGTCGAAGTCAACATCCCCCGTCAGGCGGAACCCGCATTTCTTAGTGGCGTCCGCGATGCGGTTCACGCCGACGTCGATCACCACCGCGCCGGGCTTGATCATGTCGCCCGTAACGGTGTTCGGGCGTCCCGCCGCTACGACGAGAATGTCGGCCTGCCGCGTGAACAGGGCCAGGTCGCGTGTGCCGGTATGGCAGACCGTGACGGTTGCATTGCCGCCTTCGGCCTTGCGCATCAGCAGGTGGGCGACAGGTTTGCCGACGATGTTGCTGCGGCCGACAACCACGGCATGCTTGCCGGAGGTCGGAACACCCGCACGCAACAGCATCTGGATTATGCCGTGCGGCGTACAAGGCAGATAACAGGTGTCGCCGATCATCATGCGTCCAACGTTTACGGGCGTGAAACCGTCCACATCTTTTTCAGGCGCGATGGCGTTGATGACCGCGCTTTCGTCGATGTGTTTAGGCAGGGGAAGCTGCACAAGAATGCCATGGATGCGAGGGTCGGCATTCATGCGGCGAACAAGGGCGAGCGCCTCGTCGTGCGTGGTTGTCGCAGGCACACGCACATCCTGCGAATACATGCCGGCTTCTTCACACGCCTTCTCCTTCGCGGTGACGTAAGAGGTGGAGGCGGGGTCGACACCGATCAAGATGACACCGAGTCCAGGCGTGACAGCGGTTTCGGCTTTGAGTTTTGCGACTTGGGCGGCAATGTCCGCACGCATGTCGGCTGCGAGTTGCTTTCCGTCTAAGATTGTTGCGCTCATAAGGTGGCTCATTCGCTACACGGTGACAATTGCGGTTGATGCACGATACGAAAATATCGTACGCACGAATCCGTTATTACGATAACATAATTTAGATTGTAGGGTGTTAAAAAAATGTTACGCTTGCAATCTGCACCTCGTATGGTAATCTAAAGTAAATTTTTTGATGGCGAAAATAGCTCAGTTGGTTAGAGCAGCAGATTGTGGTTCTGCGGGTCGCGGGTTCGAGTCCCGTTTTTCGCCCCACCCTTTACCCCTTTAAAACCTATGTTTTATTGGGGTTTTTTCGTTTTATAGCCTTGCTGCCTGTTTTCGGGCGTTTTACCTGTTGGCACCCGATAACACCCATTATCTGGATTTTTAGTAACCATCAAGTAAGGCACTAAACTGCGCAGGCACTTGCCGCGTCCGCTCTTCGCACAACACCTGTTTCCTTGTGTTCATGGTTGCCCAGTCCTTAGGTTCAGATTGCCGCTTTCGCCACGGTTTCATTTTGCCGTCCACAGTCAGCCCTGCCCGCATGCGCTCCGTTTTTTGGGTGTGGGTGCGACCGGGGTGGAGTGGTGTGGGAGTGTGTGGGAGATGTATTGCGGGTCGGGGGGGTCTGGCCTGCCCGTCAACCGACACGATAGGCGGTGACCACCGTTCAAGTTGTTGTACACGGCTTATGACGACGCCAACAATTTGATGTCGAAATACATTCATCCAAACTTGACTGATGTCTGGTTTTGTCACAGTTGTTCAACTTTACGGTTGGAGGTCGCAAAACGGCGCAAAATATCGGATGCCTTCGTTACTTTGGGTAAGTATGACGATGTGGTCAGTTTTGTGCTCCTTTTCGTTTGGTTAGCTGGGTGGTACATGCTGTATCAGATGTTCCGTTTTTCCTTCCTCAAGTGGATTATTGCGGGTGACCTTCTCTATGTCCTTGTCTGGCTGTTTGACCATCGATACCAGATGATCGGTTACCCGGAAAGGCCAGACAATCTGCAAATGCAAACCGTCCTTCTCGCAGTTGGCAACACGATCAGCTTTGCGG
>CAZXVN010000434.1:0-10213 GCA_964643945.1 uncultured Lentisphaeraceae bacterium
CGCTTGACGTGCTCAGCTGCTTCGATCCGCTCGGAAACGCCACGCACACGGCGCTCTCTTTCGACCTGCTGGGCGAGGACGTGCTGATCACCGGCGCCGGACCCATCGGCCTCATGGCGACCGCGATCGCCCGCCACTGCGCCGCGCGGCACGTCGTGGTGACCGATGTGCAGCCCTACCGCCTAGAGCTGGCACGGAAAATGGGAGCTACGGTGGCCTTGGATGTGAGCAAGGATGTGCCGCTGACCGAGGTGCTCAAGACACTGGGCATGAAGGAGGGCTTCGACGTCGGCCTCGAGATGTCCGGCAACCCGGCGGCGTTTCGCGGAATGATCGACAACATGTGCCACGGCGGAAAAATCGCACTGCTGGGCATCCTGCCCCAGACCGAGATCGATTGGAACAAGGTGGTTTTCAACAGCCTGACAATCAAAGGCATCTACGGCCGCGAAATGTACGAGACGTGGTACAAGATGACCATGATGATCCAGTGCGGACTCGACATCACCCCCGCCATCACGCACCGTTTCCACTACACCGAGTTTCACGCGGCGTTCGAAACCATGCGCTCCGGCAACTCCGGCAAGATTGTGCTCGACTGGTCCCCTTTACCTTGAACCCCGAGGCGCCTTTCCATGTATCTATCCATGAAGCAGCATGTGGCGGAGCAAATACGCCAGATCCGCGACGCCGGGCTGACCAAGACCGAGCGGGTGCTTTCAACTCCGCAAGGCGCGCGCATCGCAGTTGTCGGCGGGCGGAAAGCGCTGAATTTCTGTTCAAACAACTACCTGGGCCTCGCCAACGATCCCCGGGTCATTGCTGCAGCCCAAGCCGGCTGCGCCCGCTGGGGATATGGGCTGTCCAGCGTGCGGTTCATCTGCGGCACCCAGGAGATTCATCCCCGGTTAGAAGCGAGTCTCTCGCGCTTCCTCGGGACAGAGGAAGCGATCTTGTACGGTTCCTGTTTCGATGCCAATGGCGGACTCTTTGAGACGCTGTTGGGGGCTGAAGACGCCGTCATCAGTGATGAACTGAATCACGCCAGCATCATCGATGGCATCCGTCTCTGCAAAGCCAGACGGCTACGATACCGGCACCGCGATATGGGAGAACTGGAGGCCCGCCTCCGCGAGGCCGGTGACGCGCGCCTGCGGCTGATCGCCACGGACGGGGTGTTTTCCATGGACGGCACGATCGCGCCGCTGAAGGAAATCTGCGAGCTTGCTGAGCGCTACGACGCTGCGGTCATGGTGGACGACTCCCACGCCACAGGGTTCATGGGAGCGACCGGCCGCGGCACGCATGAATACCATGGCGTGATGGGCCGTGTCGACATTCTCACCGGCACGTTCGGCAAAGCGCTGGGCGGTGCCTCAGGCGGATATGTCGCAGGCCGCCACGAGATCATCCAACTGCTGCGGCAGCGCAGCCGGCCTTACCTGTTTTCCAACACCTTGGCTCCCGCGATAACCTGCGCGACCCTCGCCGTGCTCGACCTGCTCTCGGACTCCACAACCTTGCGCGACCGACTCCACGCCAACACGCAACGTTTCCGCCTCGGCATGGCCGCGCGGGGCTTTGCGATTGCTCCCGGCGACCATCCGATCGTTCCCCTGATGCTCGGCGATGCCACCCTGGCAACGAAGATGGCCTCCCTGATGCTGGAGGAGGGCATCTACGTCATCGGGTTCAGCTATCCGGTCGTGCCTGAAGGCAAGGCCCGGATCCGCGTTCAGCTATCCGCCGCACACCGGCCCGAGGACATCGACAAGGCGGTTGACGCCTTTGCCGCCGTCCGTGACCGAGCAACCGTTTAGAACCTTTCCGCGCATGATACACGTTTCTGCGTGTCTCTTCCGGGGCCGGAACGCATCGCCCGCTCTTTCACGAAGCCTGAACGGTCTTCCAACACTCACATGCCCAGACGCGGCTTGACACTCTCTTTGCGGATCTCTTTCTCGTCTGACCACACGATCTCGCCCGAGCGCAGATCCTTGAGGATCATCGAGAACTTGTAATACTGATCCACCGTGCGGCCGACCTGGTTCTTGATCTCGCTCAGCGCGCCGGTCAGAAACATCTGGGCCGCGCTCTGCTGCCCCGGCTTGATCGCCTTTTTGGGATCGGTCAATCCAAGTTGCGCCTGCGCGTCCATGAACTCGATATCCGTGCCTGACGTGGACTTGTCGACGAAGCGGAACATCCCCGAGCGCAGCAACTGGCTGCGCAGCGAATCGGTGACACTCACCATGTCGACATGCTGGGAGGTGCGGTTCTTGAGCGGCTCGATATCCAGCACCGGCCGGGTTCCGCCGACCGCCTCTTTCACACCGGGCGCGCTCAGCAGCGACTCGGCCATCTTCTCAACCGTGCGCCGCACATCCTGCGGCTCCAGCTTGGAGGTGATCGGCGCGCGGTCGAGCGCCACTTCGCGCACATCGGGTGTCGTGGCGCAACCGGCCATCATCACCGTAACGGCCGCCATTCCCGACATCGCAAATAAACTCTGTCTCATGGTTCTACCTCTCTTTCGTTTCTGTTGTTAATCCGCCGCCGCAGCGTCGCGTACGCGCAGTTTCGACGACACTCCTGCCGCCGAATTTGCCACGCCTGTCACGGTCACGGCATCGCGGCCTTCGAGAATCAGGCTGCGATAGGTTTTTGAGTCAGGATCCAGCTCCATGCCGTTGGCATCGAACCAGGCGATCCGGTAGTGGACGCGCAACCGCTTGTGTTTAGTGGAAGCCAGCGTGATGTGGACACGTTTCAGACCATTCACCTCATCGTAATTCACACGCAGGACCTGAACCTGATCTTTCAGCCGTGTACTATCTTCCAGCACCACCGTGCTTCCCGTCAAATGATCCGTGGTCACGACCGTACCGGCCGTCTCCACGCAACCAACGAGAGCTGAGAGCCCCGTCGACAACGCGACCGCAACCAGCAGTCCTTGCACTCTTTTCATCGTTTGTATCCTTTCTGTTCGCTCACTCGTGTGACGCCACCGATCAGCCTTGGCCCGCCCGGCACCATCACCGCCGGATAACCGGCCAACATGCTGTTATTCACCTGAAACGTGGTCGGCCCGCCCTTACCGTTCAGAGACGTCGTCGCGATGCGTGCGTTTCCGCCGATATCCGCAACCCAGATGATGCGCGTTTCGCCTTCTGCCACCGTGACGGGAAAACGCGTGACGAAGCCCGTCACCTGGTTGCGCAATTCAAACAGGTGTTCGCCCGGAGCGACGCCGCCCCTGTAGAGCTGTGAAGACATCGGCAGCGTGTACCACGCACGCGTGTCCGCTTTGTTGATCACCGCCGAAACCGCATTGAACGCCATCACGCCGTACTTCGCGTAATCGTTCGCATGATTCGCCACCTCTTGCGCCGCAATCCTCGTGGCAGCACGCGTCACATTGCGGATCACGATGCCGGGCATCTTCTCTTTCAGGTCGCGGTAGGCGAGCGACTGCAACGAAAGCGCTTGGGCGCTCAGCCCGCAGGAAACCTCTTTCTCGCGCACGTCCAACGCCATCGGCGCATACGCGGGATCCTGATAGATCGGGAAATCGACCGAGGTCAGCGTATTGACCCCGGGAATCGGCAGCGGAATCTTCACCGACTGCCGTTGCGAAACAAATGACTCCTCGACGATCAGAATCACCTCGGTCCTGTTGCGCACCAGCGTTTTCGGATCGACGCCCGCCTGCGCCACAAGCCCCTTAAACATCTCCGCGTCCTGCGTACGGATCAGCCGCAGGAAATCCTTTTGCACATGCGGGTTGCCGGGCACCAGCTCCCACGCTTTGCGATACGAGAGCGCCGCATTGCTGATGTCGTCCTGCTGTTCGAACAGCACGCCGCACAGATACCAGGCCAGCCCGTTCTCGAACGAACTGCGCGTCATCTCGATCACCGGCGCCATGCCCTGCATCTGGGCGTCCACCTTGCTGAAAGCTGCGGCATTTTTGCTGGACCCTGCGGATTGGTCGCGGGCATCCTGCACCTCTTTGCCGTACTTCTCCGCAATCGCGTCCTGCGCGAAGACCGCTCGTCGGGCCTCCACCCCTGCCGCATCGAGGTTCCTCAAGAAAAGGTGGTTCAACATCTGATAGTGCAACGATTGAATGAACTCGTATGCCGGAACGTCGTACGTGCGCGTCCGGTCGTCGGTGACCGTGGCAGCCATCACCGTGGCGCCCACGCTGCCCATCTTCAGCACCGGCCCGTTCTCGGTCTTCTCGATCACCGTGTCGATCACCGCCGCGAAGTTCGTCGAGCTGCCCCAAAAGTCGCCGGACAGCATCCGGATGCGCCCGGTCTCCAGATAGCCGAGCTGCTTGCTGTAAACGCTTTGCTTGAGCTTTTCGGACCAGACGAGCGCGGTCGGGTCATCCCCCGCACGCAGACTGCTCAGCGCCTGATCGACCTTGACGTTTGTCGAGACGCAACCTGTGGCCGAAACCAGCCCGAGACACACGCATAAAACCCAGGGGGCACGAAAACGCACACGGCTTACTCCCGTCATAACGCTCCTTCACGAAGACAACGGGGTGTCTCTCAGAAATAGCAATTGATGATCGGCAGGAACGGCACATCGTTGTCCTGAATCACGTTGATCAAGCCGATCTGGACCCCGATCATGGTGCGCGTGATGTTGATCAGTCCGATTTGGCACCCTTCAATATGCTCCGCGCCATTGTACAACAAACCGATCTGACAGCCCTGCATCTTCGCGGCATAGTTGACCCCGCCGACCTGGAACCCTTTGTATTCGCCCTTGACGAAACCGACAATCCAGTTGGCCTGAAGTCCCAAGCCGTCGCCGTCCACAATGTTGACCGCACAGGACTGAAGCCCGTTGGCGTGCCCCGTGGCACGCCCCACGAAGCCCAGATCCAGGCCATCAAAGTCGCGGCACTCGCCGTAAATGGCGCTGACCCGCAGCCCGCCCACGTCAAAATCGCGGAACGGCACCTGCAGCGGCGTCACAAAACTCAACATGAACGGCGTATACGCCCGCTCCTGGGCCACCGCAGGCCACGCCATCACGACCCCCAGCAGCGCAACCGAAAACAGAAGACGTTTGACCGGCTTCTTCATACGAAACTCCTTTCAAAGACAGACATGACTGACAACGCAAACACGGATGTTACACATCCAAAAAGACCGTTTGAGTGAACATTTCTTTGGGATCGTTATTAGTATGCTACAAAGCCACCGCCCGTTCAATCAGATTGTGCATAAGCACAGGAATAACACAGGAATAAACCGCACGGTCTCACTCTTCTCCGGCAAGCAAATCCAGGATCGTCCGCCCGAACCGCTGCACCTTGGCCGGGCCCATGCCTTTGACAGCCTCCAGTTCCGTGAAGGTGCCCGGGCGGGCAGCCGCAACCGCATCGACGGTCTGTTTGCTCAAAATGCGGTACGGCGGAATCTTCTGGACTGCCGCCGTCTGCCGCACCCACTTCTGCAGCCGTGCGGCCAGCGCGTGATCCGATGCGTGGTCCATCTCCGTATTCGCGTTTAACCGGCCTCCATCTCGACCGGGACACGGATGGACACGGACCGGCACGGACGCACAGACTGCAATCTTTTTCGCTTTCGAGGCTCCAGTTTCAAGTTTCCAGTCTCCGGTTTCTGCCTTCTCCCGGGGCCACGCGATCAGAAATCCTTCATGCCTGCGCACCATCACCTGCCGCCCTTTGGGCAGCATCGCCACCAGACGACGGGTGTCCGACGTCACGTCTACACACCCCTCGGCCCGCAGCTCATCGATCACCGCCCGGATCTGTGGCACGGTTTGATCGGCCAGCAGGCCGAACGTCGGGAGCACATCCAGCTTGTGCCTCACCACGGCCTCCTCGCGGTCGCCGTGCAGGACCTGCGCCACACGCATCACATCGAACCGTCCCTGCATGCGCGTCACGCAGCTCAACACCTTCTGAATCACAATCCACTGCCCCTCATCGGGCGCAACCGGTTGAACAGGAGTCTTGCGGCGGCAGCGGTCGCAGTTACCGCAGGCGTGCCCGTGCGAGACCTCGCCAAAATAACTGAGCATGTAGGCTTGGCGGCAACCGTGATGATCCACAAAACGCAACAGCGTTTCGAGTTTGCGCTCGTCACGCTTACGCTTCTCGCCGAGTCCATCCGCCAGTTTCTTCAGTTCCGTCAGACTCGGATCGGCGTTCGGCAACAGACGCGTCGTGTAGGCGCGGCTGCCAGGCATCACCTCGCGCTCGATCAGTCTGGCCCGCTCGATCAGCCCCAGGATCGTCCGCACCGCCATATCGTTTTTTACCTGGGCAAGCCGGGTCCACTCTTGGATCGCGCAGGTTACCTCCTGCCCCTCACACGCCTGCCGCACCGCCTGCCACACCGCAAGGATATCGCCAAAGGCCGGATTCGCCCCGTCGAGAAAAAAGCGCTGCGTCGCCACATCGGCGTAATTGAAGAGCAACTCGCACCACGCGCTCACACCGTCGCGTCCAGCGCGGCCCACCTCCTGATAGTATGCCTCCAGGCTGCCAGGAACATCCCAGTGAACCACAAACCGCAGATCTCCACGGTCCACCCCCATGCCGAACGCATTGGTCGCCACCACCACGGGCGCGGCCCCCGCCATAAACCTCTCCTGCGCCACCGTGCGCTCGCCGTCAGCCATCGCGCCGTGATAGATGATCGGCTTAACCCCCTCGCCCTGCAGCAACGCGGCCACACGTTCGACCATCTTGCGCGTGGCGCAGTAGACGATGCCGCAGCGGTAGGCCTCCACGAGTTGCACCAGCCGCGCGAACTTGTGCCGATGCGTGGGACAGCGCGTCACCGCGAGATAAAGGTTGGGCCGCGCAAACCCGGTCACCGACACGACCGGCTCCCGCCGCGGCGCCTGGGCCAAGCCGAGTTGCGCAATGATGTCGTCGCGCACATCCGGTGTGGCCGTCGCGGTCACCGCCATCACCCGCACCGGCCCGAGCCGCTCCAGCACGTATTTCAAGTTCAGATAGTCGGGCCGGAAATCGTGCCCCCACTGACTGATGCAATGCGCCTCGTCGATGGTGAACACCGAAACCGTCACCGAAGCGAGCGCGTCGGCGAACCGCCTGTTACGAAAACGCTCCGGCGCCACATACACCAGTTTATAACGGCCTTGCCGCAACCCGTCGAGCCGGTAGGCCATTTCCGAACCGTCCACCGAGGAGTTGAGGAACGTGGCGGAAATCCCTTTGCGTTCGAGCGCGTCGACCTGATCTTTCATCAACGCGATCAGAGGCGAGACCACCACCGTCACGCCCGGCAGCAACAGGGCGGTCAACTGATAACAGAGCGATTTGCCCGACCCGGTGGGCATGACCAGCACCACGTCGCGCCCGTTGAGCACGGTCTTGACCGCCTCCACCTGTCCCTCGCGGAACGCCAGGTGGCCGAAATGCTTGCGCAGTGCCTCATGCAAGTGCGCGTCTGTCCAAGGTTCGCTCACACCTCGCAACACCAGCCGTGCGTGTCCGGCAGCTCGCCGTACTGGATGCCCTGCACCGTCTCGTACAAGTTCTGCAACACCGGCCCGCACGTGGTCGCTGAACCGATCTTGATGACCGTGCTCCCGCGTACAATCTCGCACACGGGCGTCACGACCACCGCCGTGCCGCACGCGCCGACCTCGGCAAACGAGGCCAACTCTTCGAACGGCACGGGGCGCACCTCCACCTTCATGCCGAGATCCGCGGCAATCTGTTTGAGGGTGTTATTGGTCACGCTCGGCAGGATCGAGTGCGAATCGGGCGTCACATAGCGGCCGTCCTGAGTGATGCCAATAAAGTTAGAGGTCGCAAACTCTTCGACGTATTTGTGCTCCTTGGCGTCGAGATACAGCTCCACGGGGAAGCCCGCACGCTTCGCATACTCGTGAGCATAAAGACTCGCGGCATAGTTGCCGGCCACCTTCACGTTGCCCACGCCCAACGGCGCCGCGCGGTCGTAATCATCCAAGATCATCGCCTTCACCGGCGTGAGCCCGCCCTTGTAGTAAGGGCCCACGGGCACCACCAGCACGATGAACGTGTATTCCGATGCAGGCGCCACGCCGATCTGCGCGCCGGAACCGATCAGCAAAGGACGGATATAGAACGAGCCTCCCGTGCCATACGGCGGCACAAAATCCTCGTTCGCCTGAATCACGCGCGACACCGCCTCCAAGAACATCGCCTCAGGCACAGGCGCCATGCAGATGCGCCGTGCGGTGTCAAAGAGCCGCTGCGCATTCGCCTGCGGGCGGAACGTGCGGATCTTGCCATCCTTACAGCGGAACGCCTTCAAACCCTCAAACGCCGCTTGCCCGTAATGCAAACACGTCGCCGCAATGTGCGTGTTGAGATAGGGCTCAACAACCTGTTCGCCTTTATCCCAGGCACCGTCGCGCCACACATAGCGGATGTGGCAACGCGTGTCCATGTATTTAAAACCCAACGCCGTCCAATCGATGTCCTGCATGTTTGATCCTTCTGCAGAGGAATCCGTACGCGCATTCCCCAAAAACAAGGTTATAACCATACCCTTTTTTTAAAAACTTGCAAGCCCGCTCTCATGTCGCTTGCCTCGTCCTCCGTGTTCAACTATACTGCCAGACATGCCGTTTGACTTGAATCGTTATCTCGCCGCACGTAAGCGGATCGTCGAGGAACTTCTCTTCTCTTGCCTGCCCTCTGTAGAGACGCGTCCTGCCATTCTTGCCGAGGCCATGCGCCACGCGGTTCTCTCCGGCGGCAAACGCCTGCGCCCCATCCTCTGCCTCGCAGCCGCCGAAGCCGCAGGCGGCACTGCCGCCGACGCCCTTTTTCCCGCCTGCGCCGTGGAGTTACTGCACACCTACACGCTCGTGCATGACGATCTCCCCTGCATGGACAACGATCTCCTGCGCCGCGGCCAGCCCACCGTCCATGCGCAATACGGCGAGGCCATCGGCATCCTCACCGGCGACGCGCTCCAGGCCCTTGCTTTCGAAACCCTCGCCCGCACCCCGGAGAAGCGCTCAGGCACCGTCGCCCACCTCGTCGCCGAACTCGCCGCCGCCGCAGGCGCGGCGGGTGTTATCGCGGGACAGGTCGAGGACATTCGCTGCGCCGCCACGGCCACGCGCGAGGTGATCGACTACGTGTTCCAGCACAAGACCGCCGACCTTTTTCGCGCCGCCGCCCGCTTGGGGGCCTTCGCTGCAGACGCGCCTGAACGAGATCTCGCCAAACTTTCCGCTTTTGCGGACCGACTCGGGGTTGCTTTCCAAATCATCGATGACCTGCTCGACGCGCACGCGGCCAAGGCCAGCACTCAGCCTGAGCTTTCCTGCCTCGACATCATGACGGCGACTGAAGCCCGCGCGTGGGCAGCCCAGCACACGCGGCAGGCGGTCGATGCGCTCGACGGGCTCCCCGGCGACACCACCCCGCTGGCCACACTCGCCCACGACATGCTCAAACGCATTGTCTGACGCGAAAAGAAACGACGCATGCGCAACACGCCCCACATCCTCGTCACCGGCGCGACCGGCCTTCTCGGACGTCCCGTCCTACGCACCTGCAAAGACGTTTCCACATGGCGCGTCACCGGCACAGCCTTCCGCCGCAACGGCCCCGGCCTCGAACGCATCGACCTCTCGCAAACCGAACAGATTTCCGCCTTCCTCGACCGCCTCGCGCCCACCGTCATCATCCACGCCGCCGCCGAACGCCACCCGGATGTGAGCGAGAAAGACCCGGCAGGCACGCGGCGGCTGAATGTCGACGCCACCGCCGCCCTGGCGCAGTGGGCCGCTGCACGCCATGCGTTTCTGATTTACATCTCCAGCGATTACGTCTTCGACGGCACCGCACCGCCCTACACGCCCGCCTCGCCGACACACCCGATCAACGCCTACGGCCAGAGCAAACTTGACGGCGAACACGCGGTGCGGGCGGCAGGCCGCGGCTCTGCAATCCTGCGCGTGCCCATCCTCTACGGTGAAGTGGAGACCCTCGACGAATCGCCCGTGACCGTGCTGGCTAAGAACATGTTGACCGCCCTCCCCGGCGAGCGGCTCGCCATGGAGAACTGGGCGACGCGCTACCCCACGCACACGGGCGATGTGGCCACTGTGTTGCGGCAGATGGTGGCTCACAAACTGACGCACCCCGACTTCAGCGGCATCTTCCACTGGAGCGGCCATGAGCCCA
>CAZXVN010000435.1:0-12243 GCA_964643945.1 uncultured Lentisphaeraceae bacterium
CGATCTTAAAGATCGACATGCCGCTCGCCAAGGTCGGCAACACCAGCGCTGCAAAGGTGTTCAGCAATCCCAAGTCGCGGATCAGCAGGAATCCGGGGATCGCCGTCACGGCCGCCGGAAACGCCATGGTCGCCAGCAGAAACAGCAGAATCCTCTCCGCCGAGCGCAACCCGAAACGCGATAGCGCGTAAGCGGCGAGCGGGTTCACCGTCAATGTCGCCAGCACCGACAGCACGACCAGCAACAGCGTGTTGCCGAACGCCTGTCCGCGCAAGAAAAGAAACTCGCCGACGAGGCGGTAGTTGGCCGCCATGCCCGCCAGAAAGTCGGTCCACCCACGCCGTGAGAAGGTCACGGCCATCGCTTCGCGGAGCGGGAAACGCACCTCTTCGATCCGTGCCAGTGGCCAGCCGTACGCGTGGTTGACGCCCTCGACCGAACCGTACTTTTCAAGGAGAAACGCCTGCCATGCCTGCTCAGCACTCTTCATCGCCAACTTTTCGATCGGCACCGACGGCACGAAGTTGCGCCAGAGCGTGCTGTTCGCGTATGCAGGCAAACGGATCTCGCCAAAGTCCGTGATCGTCTGTCCGGTCAGCCGCCCGTAGGCCTGCACGGTCTTACAGGTGTTCCGCACGTAGGCCTGATAGGCGCGCTCGAGTCCGGGTGTTACGCAGACACTTAACAGCCGGCGCGGATACGACTCGCGCACGAAGACCGTCCACTCCTGTTGCAGCACACCCGGAACATCTTTCGGCAACGGGAACGGGAGCCGCTCGAACGATACGCAAGCCTGCCCCGCAAGCCGCGCATAATCCTCCGGCGTAAAGGCGTGCTCCTGAGAAAAACCCAGCCGCACCTGCACATCCGGACGTTTGAGATAGCTTAGCCACAGCGGCCGCGATTCGTAGGGCACCGTACGCGTCATGGGACACTCGCGCCCTGCGTAGTCCTTGAACCTCTCCCGCGCCTCGCCTTCTAATCCGGCATCGTCGGGGAGGGACGCCTCCCCGGGGCGTCCGCAGGCGGTTCGGGAAACCGTCCCTGCCCGGTGCCGCAGGCGGCTTGGGGACCCGCTCTGGCATCCCGGAGTGAAGGCCAGTTCGCGGTAGGCACGTTTGAACGCCTGATACATCTCCATCTTGGGATCGTCAGCCGGATAGTCCCACCCCGCATGATGCAGCGGCGCGCGTTGTTGCGCGATCATGCGGATGCCGAAAAACGAGCTGTAGCGGATCAGCCATTCGCGGTTAAGCTGGTCCAACGCCGCCCGCCGCCGCGCTCCCGCCGACATCGCCTCGTACGCTTGCGGGTCAGCGCTCCAGACCTTTTCTTCGAAACGTTCACGCACAAACCCGGCCACGTCCCGCGTGTCGAACGTACAGACACTGTTGCGGATGTCGTAGTCGAGATTGAAGGCCGCGTAGTCCGCCGCCATGCGCTGCCACCTCGCTGCGGTTTGCCGATCATCGAGGGCCTTCAACTGCGCCTCGGCAAAGACGCGGCAACCCGCACGGTCGCGCGACACGATGATCCAGCTTCCCCAATGCGCGGGCGCGTCAGGATAAACCTCTGTCGGGAAGCGCGGGTAGCACGTCGCCACATAGCGCATGAAACGGTCGGGCCGATCCCACACCGCACGCACGACCGGAGAGAATCGGTAATAGTCGTACGGCCCGGTCAGCGATGACGCAAGCATTACGAGGAACGGCCACACCATGGTGACTCCGCCCAGTGAAAGCACGGCATACACCAAGGCCAAAAACATCCGCGCCTTAGCCGTCTTCCGCTCGACTGTCAAGATTACGGCCATTCGGTTTAGAACGCGGGAAGCGCGGAGGCGACCGGAACAAGCGGCTGGTGGATCTCCGACTTGCGCAGGAACCACAGCACAAAGGGCGAATTCCAGTAGACGGCGTACGGCTGGCCCTGGGCGCGCCACTCAGACTGGCTGGCCAGCCAGGCGGTGAGGCGTTTGACGCCGGCCTCGTAATTCGCGCGGGAGTAGCTGCCGCGCAAGCCGATGCTGGCGACGGTCGTCTCCGGCAACGTTTGCACGCGCACCTCACTGTTCGTGGGAAGCGTCTGGGACTGACCCTGAGCACCCGCAAAAAAAATCATCTCGTTTGTGGAGGCGGAGGCTTGCACCGGCACGCTCATCGCGATCTGATTCTGGTTAATGTAGTTGAACAGCTTCATGAACGTCGCGTTCCGGTCTTTGAACGCGTCGCCCGGCGCGGTGGCGACCAAGGTCGTTCGCGCAGGAAGCGTCTTGATCTCAATCGCTCCAACCGGTGTACGCGGATAGATGGATTCGTAAGCCATGGCTTCCCCTCCTATTAATAAACCGAATAACCCCGTTAACCCAATAACCTTGAACGGTCTTATCGCACGCATAGGAGCACCGCCTTTCATTGGGTGACAGTGTAGCACGCCGAACCCTGCATGAGCAATGTTACTCGCAGGCGGATTCCGGCGGTCGGGAAAAAAGGTAGACGTGGTCAACGACCGGAACCACGACGCGCGCACCTTCTCCGGTTTCGGCCAAGCGCCTGGCGATCAAGGCCGGATCAAGGGTGTTGAAATCGAACAGGCCAAAGTGATGGACGACTGTCCAGGGAACCGAGAACGTCCGCCCCAACGCCAGCGCCTCATCGAGCGTGAAATTGCCGAGAACGCCATGGGTCGTACGTGCCGCATCCCGGCCGTTGACAGGGAGCAGCGCCACATCTATGCGGCCCGCCTGGTGCAGCCAGCGAGAGTGATCGCCATAGGGCACACAGTCTCCGGCGTGATAAACCGACATCCCGTCCAACGACACCCGATACCCGAGAAACGCGTGTTCGCCCTTCTCATTTACATTGAGTTCTTCGTGGGCGGAGGGCAAAGCAACAACCGACACGCCCGTCGCCAATTCCGCTGATTCGCCGGCATTCATTCCAAGAACCCGCCCGGCATCGAGACCGATCTTTTCAACAACATGCCCCATGACCGCCCGGGGTATCACGAAGCGGCAGCGCGGATTCTGAGCGATGACCTGCAGCGTTTCAGGATCCATGTGGTCGGTATGACGGTGCGTGCAAAAAACCCAGTCGGCATCCGAAACCTGCTCCGCCGAGACCGGCGGCGGCATCATACGGATATGGGGATACGCCGTCCCGGCATATTTCCGAGCGAGCGAATCGGACAGGTAGGGGTCGATCAGAAAACTCCGGCTTCCGTATCGCACCGCAAAGCCTGCTTGTCCGAGCCACCACAGGGCCGTCGCACCGGACGCGAGCGGGAACGACTTCCAGTCGGCAACCTTCCATGTCCTTGTTTCCAGTGCAATCACGCCTCAGGCCTCCAGCGCCTTGAGCAAATTGTCTACGGCCACGGAGACCGCCCGGTCCACGCTCTCGTCCGTGAAACCGCCCACGTGCGGCGTGGCGATCACCCGGTCATGCTGGACCAGACGCCAGTCCTTCGGCGGCTCGGACTCGAACGCGTCTATCGTCACACCCGCGATCAGGCCCGCGTCCAACGCCTCGAGAACCGCCTCGTCGTCCAACAGCCCGCCCCGCGCGGTATTGACGATGTAAACGCCTTTTTTCATCAGGGCAATCGTCTGACGGCCGATCAGCGCCGAGCCATCCGCATTCGCGGGACAGTGGAGGCTGATCAGATCGGCTTGGGTCAGAACCTCCGTCAGGCTGGCATACGAAAACCGCTCCGAGGGCCTGAAGGAAGCGTCCAGACAAGGATCGTACGCAAGCACCTTCATGTCAAACGCCAGAGCGAATTTTGCCACCAGCCGGCCGACACGTCCGCAACCGACCAGCCCGAGCGTGCGGCCCTCCAGTTCGAGCCCCTTGCGCCGCTGCCAATCCTGCTTCTTCAAGCAGCCGTCGCTGAAGGAAACCGACCGCACAGCAGCCAGAATATGGGCAAAGGCCAGTTCAGCCACGCCCCGCGCGTTGGCCCCTTCCGCACGACAGACCCGGATGTGGTTTCGTTGAGCCGCCTCGAGATCGACGTTGTCGATCCCGGTTCCATTCCGGCTGATCACCCGGAGCCCCTTCGCCGCATCCAGCACGTTGCCGGATACGGGCTCAACGCCCGCCAGATAGCCGACACACCCCGGCAACAGCGCGAGCAGCTGTTCTTCGGTCGGCGAACTGCCCGGAGCGGAGAACACCACTTCATAGCCCGCCTGCTTCAGCCGCTCGAGTGCAGGGTGGCCGCTTTTTGTCAACGACCGTGGCGTAACCAAAATCTTCATTTTATTTCTCCTTCTCTACAGGCGCGGTGGCGGGGCCTGTCCGCGTGTGACCTTCCTTTTGCCCCGTCTATGTCCAGCTCGGATTGTCGACAATCTCCGGCTTGCCATTCTTCTCAACAACCAATTTTCTAAACCCTTTGCTTTCGATCATCCCGTAGTCGTGGCCGGCATCGCCGCGAAAGGCGAAAAAGGTAATGAAAGGCTCCGTCGCCGAGGTGTTGATGCTGCGGTGCGCGTAGCGGGCGGGAACATACACGGCGTCCCCGGCCGTCAAGGTCCGCGCGTCCCACTCACCTTCAGGATTTTCCATCACCAGCATCCCTGCCCCGCGCAGGCAGTAATACACTTCCGCGGTTTCGAGGATCGTGTGGAAATGCCCCTTGGTCATGAAATACTCAGCCCCGACCTTGCCGGGATAGGTAATGCTGGTTCCGAAGGCGATCTCGCCCTCGCTCTCCGGCAGGTGCAGGTCGTGGAACTCGTACACGAGCACGTCGCTCTGCGCCTGCATCGCGGCACGCGCGGCTTCATCGGCAAACATGCCCGCCATCTGCGAGAGCCGACGCTGGATCGGCTTGACGTCTGGCGACAAGCCGGTTGTCTGATTGAAATGAGCAAGCAGCGATTTCATATTCCTGATTCCTGTACGTCTGTTCCGCTATCTGGCTTCCGCAGCGATGCGGCACAGGCTGTCAAACTCAGGACCGCTCGCGGGAATCTCCACGTCGAACACTTCCGCAATCACACACAGCCAGCCATGCACGAAGTACACCCACCCATCTTCAATCGTGAGCTTCCGCGATTCCTTTTGCGCGCAGGCCTGATCCAAAAACACCAGCTCGCCACGGTAATTGAACTCCCACACAATCCCGTTCACGGGAAACTTCACCTGGTCTGTCAGGGGGGAACCCGGCGCGTCTTTACCGAGGCCGGTGGCATTCACCACCATCGACCCGGGCTTGAGCTTCGCCACGACCGCGTCATTCCCGGCCGCCAGCGGGCAGAGGTAATACTCGACCGGGATCGGGCAGTCCATTTTGGCATGAACGGCCTTCATCTCATCAATCCGTTTTTCGCTCCGGTTGGTGACCAGAATCCTGCTTGGCCGCTGCCCTGCCGGCAACTTCAGGATGTGAATCGTCAGCGCCAGCGAGGATCCGCCCGCACCGAGGATGCAGACTTCGGCCCCGGACGCGCCCCAGTACGCGCCCGGCATGATCGCGTCAAACGACCTGCCGCTCGAAAGGGGGTCCTTGGCGTGGCCGCGCAACTGGCCGCCGCGCTTGGAGATGGAGCTGACCTCCTCAAGCTGGACCGCATACGGATCGAGCCAGTCAAACAGGTCCCGCGCCGCCTTGAGCAGGTCCAGCTTGTGAGTGGTCACCAGCGCGCCCCGCGAGAGCGCGTCGTTCTTCAGGAAGTCCACGACCTTGCGATAGACCGCCGGATCGTCGTGCCACTTGCAGTCGATTCCGCGGATCGGACAGTCTCCCAGGCCGAGGTGGCGGGACCAGGCGGGAAACACTTTCATGATGGACGACCGGGCTGTGGTAACCCCGACGAAATAAAAAGTCGGCTTCGCTGCAGGTTTGAAATCAAAGTCCATCACAGGCCCTCCTCTTCACGCCAGAACCCGAGCATGTGCTCATAAATCCGGAGGTATTCCTTTTGCACCTCGCGATAGTGTTTCATCATCTTCCGATCAGGCTGGACGGTTCTCGTCTTCGCGCGGCGTTCAATGGCTGTTTGAGTCAGGTTGCCGATCAACCCTGCGCCTGCGGCGCCCAGCAGGGCCGCGCCCTTCAGCCCGGCTTCCGGTTCCTCCGACAATTCGATGGGCGCGCCGGTGATGCTGGCCTTGATGGTGTTCCACAACGCATTGCGGGTCCCGCCACCGACGCTCAGCAGGCGCGTGACTGCATGGCCCTGCTTCTTGAAAGCTCCGATATCCTTGCCCATGGTGAGGGCAACGCCCTCCATGACCGACCGCACGAAATGCGGCGCCGCATGGTTCAAGGTGATTCCGAAGTAACCGCCCCGCGACGTTGTGTTCTCGCGGCGCCGCTCGCCCAGCATGTAGGGATAGAAGATCAGTCCCTCGCTGCCCGCTGGCGCCTGGGACGCCAGCGCGATGAGCTGATCGTACGACACCTCTCTGCCCCGCATCGACGAGACCAGATCCTTGCACCACTTCATACTCAGGCCCCCGCAGTCAAGGATGGTGAACGGGATCCAGCCATCCACAACATGGCGGAGGTTCTGGATCGAAGGATGCAAAAGGGGTTTCTTCGTGTGCGCCGCCAGCAGCGTGCTCGTGCCGGTAACGTCGGCCGTGACGCCTTCGCCGACAATCCCAAACCCAAGCATGGAGACAGGGAAATCACCCCCGCCGGCAACGACCGGCGTCCCTGCCGGAAGGCCCGTAAGCTTGGCAGCGGCTTCCGTGACACAGCCGATCACGTCCTGTGACCGGTGAACCGGCGCAAACTTTTCCAGGTCGACGCCGACGGCTGCGGCAAGCTGCTGCGAATAGGCTTCCGTCTCGCAGTCCCAGACGAACGAGCACGACATTTCACTCGGGTCCGCTGCGGCCACACCGGTGAGCCTGTAATTAATAAAATCCTTCGGCACCAGAAACCAGCGCGTCCGGTTGTACGCTTTCAACTGATGATCCTTGTGCCAGCGCACCTTGATCCCCGTCCAGGCCGGCACAAGGGGATTGGCGGAATGTTTCAGGAGATCGGCTTCCTTGTGACGCTTCCGGATGTCCTCGCACTGCTCCGTGCACCGTTTGTCGCACCAGAGCTGAACCCAAGGCGTCGTCACCTTTCCGCTATCGTCAACACCGACCGGCCCGCTCATCTGCCCGCAGGTGGAAACGGCGGCAATGGACTTCTTGTCCACGCGGGTTTTCCTGAGAACCACCTGCAACGCGCGACAGGCCTCGTTCCACCACGCATCGGGGTTTTGCTGCGCCCAGCCGGGACGGGGACAATCCAGGGCATGCTTGATCTGGTGAATCCCCAGTATCCGGCCGTCCTGTGTGACAACCGACGCCCGCGAGCTCTGGGTCCCGATATCAATCGCGACGATATTTTTTTTCATCTCCCGCACCTCAATATCTCAACAGCACCTTGATCGCCTGACCGGCCTTCACGATTTCAAGCGCGTCCTTGATCTGCTCCATGGGGAACTCATGCGTAATGAAGTCCGAAGCCTTGAGCTGACCCTCGCGGATCCACTTGCAGAGCGGTTTCTGCGCGGCATGCTCGCGGAAACGGGTTGGCCATTGGTGTATGTTCAGGTTGAAGTTGAACGGCCCTTTGCGCTTCTCGACCGTGATGCTCCCATCGGCAATCACGCCGTAAACCCCGATCGTGCCGCCCATCTTGATGAGCGGCAGCGCCGCGTTGACGATGGCTCCGCTGCCGACCGCATCGACCACGGCATCCAACGGCTTGCCGCGCCTTTTCGTGAGGCTCTTCAGCTTGGGCGAATCAGGCGTAAAAACGTCGTCCGCGCCCAGCTTGAGCGCCCTTTTCCGCTTGTGAGCAACCGGGTCAACAACGCCCACGAAGCCCAAGCCCAGCAGCTTGGCGAACTTTGTAAAGCTCAGCCCGACCGGTCCGGCGCCGAAGATAAGGAGGTCGTCGCCTTTCTTCAGGTTGAAATCGCCAAACCCGCCGAACACTTCACGCCACGTACAGAGTAGTGCGGCGGCCTCCACCGGGATGTCGCGGTCGACGCACCTCTGAATCTCGTAGCATTCGAACCAGCCGTGCGCCGCATCCGCCACGCCATCTTTGACCATGGCATCATGGTCATTCACCAGCGTGTATTCACAGAAACCGCCCCAGCCGGCGGCATATTCAGGATCGCCAAAATCGAAAACAAGACCCCCGATCGCGCAATCGCCAACCTTGAAATTCCGGACTTTCTTCCCGAGCGTCTGAACAAAGCCAGCAGATTCATGTCCGAGAACCAGCGGGTATTTGTCAACGCCAGGGAAATGGCCGGAAACAAGCTTGCCGTCCGTTGCGTTACACAGAACCGCCACTTCGGTTCTTACAAGCGCCTGATACGGCCCCGGCTTCGGCATCGGCAAATCCACGATCTCAACCTGATTGGGTTTGATGACGGCAATCGCTCTCATGATTTTCTTCTCCCAGATAAAGGACCCGGCAGCAGCCGGGCGCATCGCCGGCTCATCGCATTGGGGTTGTTCGGGCTGTTGATTACCTGACGGTGCTCAGATCAATCACGGACATCGTGTAAGGCTTGTCATGCTTCTTGTTGACCTTGTCCGGCCCAGTCACCATGTCAAAGTTTGAGATGATTAACTGGCCGTTCCGCACGATCGGCTCACCCGGCTGATCCAGTCCGCCGTCAGCCCCGTCCGTATCGGGGCTTTTCGCCACGCGCTCCACTCGGCCATCGGGGGAAATTTTGCAAATGGCGTTTTCGGAAAAGTCGGCCACATAGATCGTGTCCTGTTCGTCCACGCACATGCCGTCCGTCGTGCGCAGGGCCGGGCTCTTGGCAAACAACGTGTTCGACGTCACATGGCCGGTGTCGTCAAACGTGATCTGATGCACCGTGCCATCGCCGAAATTGCCGAGGAACAGGTTGCCCTTGCTGTCAAACACCAGCCCGTCCAGCCCGTACTGGCAGGCCATGTTGTGCGTCTTGAAGGCCAGCAGAAGGCTCTTGTCGCTTTCGTCGTTGTTCACTTGGATGTCGCGGTCGGCGGCATCAAAACGGTACAGAGCGCTCACAAGCTCCTTGGATTTGATTTTAGGGAGCAGGCTCTGCGTCACATACAGCTTGCCGTTCTTAAACTTGATCCCGTTGGGATGGCTCATGCCAAAGGCCACCACCTCGGTCTTCGTAACTTGGCCCTCGCTGATCGTCAGTTTCAGGACGCGGCCTTCGTTCTTCCCCTTTTCCGTGCCCGGCCAGCCCTGATTGTCACACACATAGAGGCCCCCGTCCGGACCGATGTCGATCCCCATCGGACAGGCATCGCCGGTTTTCGCCAGCACAGGACAGGTGGCATACAGGCTGATCTTGTTCTGCGGGTCGATCTTCATGAACACCGCAGGCTTCGCAGGGTCGGCATAATTCGGGCAGGCAAGTATGATGTTGCCGTCTTTGTCCATCGCCATGCCGTCCGGCGTGGGACAGGCATCAGGAAGCTCACGGAACAGTCTGGGGCGCGTCAAAGGCCGGCTTTTCGCACCGGCACCCGAATGCACACACCCACAGACAACCAGCCCTACAACACCCAGACCAACCGCCCAGCCCACAGACTGTCTTCGCATTGCAATCCGCCTTTCTTCTTTTTGTTTTTCCCAATCCGCCGTTTCATTCCCAAGTGCGTCATCATGCACGAACGTCGACGAGCGACGCCCCTCCCGTGCGTTTTTACTGAAGTTTCTGCGTCAGCCGCGACAGCGTGTTCAGATCCTCCTCGTTGGCGCGGTCGCGCTTGCCTTTGTATTGCTTGTACTTCGCCCGGTCTCCCTCGTCCCATGCGTTCGCCTCGGTATAATCGCCGCAGAAGGGAACGCCCAGATCGATCCACATCGCGAGCCGCGCCACCTCCTCGGGCGTGATCGTCTTGCAATGGCCTTTGTCCAACCGCTCGGCGAAAAGCGTGCTGGTGTTCGACCCCGCCGAGTAAGGCTTTTGGAGGGGCGGGGCGGAAGCCGAGGAGACCCAGTTCACCACCTTGTGCGTGGGCTCGCCGCGCCACTGCGACTGCCCGTTGCCCGAGCGAGCGTGCGTCAGCGAGAGATACGAGCGCGTCCAGTTGCGCTTCGCCGCCTGATCGCGCACGACCGTGGCGGTCAGGTCCGGCTTCTTGTCGTCCTTGCCGTCGTGGCACTTCACGCAGTGCGCATCCAGCACCGGCTGCACCTCCTTGATGAAGCTGAAGCCGCGGCGCGGCCCGTTGATCGGCGCAAGCGGCTTCGGCCCGGCGGCCAGGGCGCGGGTCGGCCGCGCGGTCGCGAGCGGCACGCTGTTCTTGGGCTCGTGGCAGCCGACACACGAGGCGTTCTCGCCGGGCTGCAGCGTGGTCCAGCTCCGCATGGTCTGCACCATCCGCCCGTTCTTGTCCAACAACATGAAATACATCGGATTGCGCGCGTCCGTGGTGAAAAACACGGAACCGTCCTCGTGCACCGGCGCGTCGCCGATCAGGATCTTCGGATCCCACGCGCCGTTGCCGACCGCGATGGGCGTGGAAACCAGCGCGCTCCCGCCGGGGCCGCCGTTGCCGTTCTCGCCGATCCCCGCCAGCCGGTAGTCCAAGCCGATCACGCGCAAGGTCTTGACCGTGCCGCGCGGCACGCCCGCCATCGCTTCGCCCACGTACACATCCTGCACGTAAACGGTCCCCGCCGTCTTTTTAAAATTCACCATGCTGGGACGAGTCGCCGGGCGCGGCCGCGCCCGCAGGGGCACGGGCCGGCCGCAGGAGAGCCCCTGACGCGACACGAGCAGCTCGCGATACCCGTCCACGTCCATCCAATAGATCCCGAACCCCGTCATCCGCTCCTCGTGACGGCGGCCGGCGATTCGCTCCCACCCGTCCGGGTTGTACATCACGAGCGTGCTCCTCGCATCAACCGGATAAGGATATGCGAAGAGATCCCCGTCTTGTCCGTACGAGTCGACGATCACAGCTTTGGTCTCGCGTATAGGCGCGATGAGCGTCACGCCTTCGGCCTCCTGCCGGCCCTTCGAGGGATCAATCAGAATCAGTTTGCCCGGCTGCCGCGAGTGGTGCCCCGTCGCGATCGCGAAGATCTTGCCGCTGTTCGGAATGCCGCGGGCGTGAATGATCGTGGTGGGAAACCAGGAGTTCTCGCCATAGACCGCTGTCTGTTGCGTGCCGTCCGGCGCCATTTGGAAGAGCGGCTGCGGGTACATCTGAGAGCGGTCGTTGTACTCCCAGCGCGTATACAGGATGCGTCCTTCGCTTGTGATCGTGGGATAGTTCAGATGCACCTGGTCAAAGGTCAGCCTCAGAATATTCTTGCCGTCCTTGTTGCAGCGGTAGAGGTTGCTCACCTCGGTCCACCAGCAGTCCACGATCTGCATGCAGCGCGTGGAGTTGAAGATAATGTCGCCGCTCGGCAAATAACACCCTTCATAGTCGGCAATCCCCGCACCTTCGGTCAGCGGGCGGATCTTACGCGTGGCCGCATCCATTTCGTAAAGGTGATAATCGTCGCCGCGATCTGACTTCTTGAGTGAAAAGAGGATTTTTTTTCCGTCAAAATCCACGTCCGCGTCACGGATGATGCCTTCGTTGGCCTCGGTAAGGACGGTCTCTTTCCAAAGGCCAGCCTGAAACTCAGCCAAGCAGAGCTTGCCGCCCGCCTGGAAGTTGCGCTCCGCCTGAGCGTCCGAGAGCGCCTCGGTGTAGGCGTAGTGCGAACCGCCCATGACAAAGTGGCGGGCGTAGACCAGCCGCGGCATCTCGGCCTTGACGCGGGCCAGGCGCAGGGCGCGGCGGGCAAAGCAAGCCTTCTTGTAAGCCGCCAGCAGCGCCACGTCGCCTCCCGCAGAGACCTTTGCGCCCATCCGCTCGGCCGCCTGACGGAACTTCGCCGCACCGCTCTCGTTGAAGAGCTCGGCGCCATGTTTCAGGCCGATATCCTGCCGCAGCCAGTCGGCCAACAGTTCGTCGCTACGCTCGAGCGCCTCCCACAGGTTCTGCGGCGACTTCGCTTCGTCGTCCGACACAGCCCGCCCGATCAGCGTCTTCGCCAACGCCTGCGCTTCGGACACGCCCGTCTTCGGCGTTTCCTGTGCGAAGATAGGCCCTGACACCAACCCGAAGGCCAGCACGCTGGCCACACATCGACTCGTCCGCATCCTTAATGTTGCCCCTTTATTAATTCTCAATAATGTCAAAATGTCAGGCCCTTGTACACCCTGATTTTTTGAGCAGGCTTCAACAAGAGAGCCGC
>CAZXVN010000436.1:0-6191 GCA_964643945.1 uncultured Lentisphaeraceae bacterium
GTCGGACATCGCGATGTGTTTCGACGAGTGCCTGCCCTATCCTTGCGACGCACAATACGCTTGCCAGTCGATAGAGAAGACCCTATCATGGGCCGCTTTGTGTTTGCAACAGGAACGTGCGCCCGGCCAGCTGGTTTTCGGGATCGTGCAGGGCGGCGCGTCAGCGGCGTTGCGCGAACGGTGTGCGCATGAGCTGACGGCTATGGGGTTTGACGGGTATGCGGTAGGCGGCGTCAGCGTGGGTGAGCCGGAGGACGTGATGCTGAAAGGCGTGGAGGACGGCGTGCGCTGTCTGCCGCGCGAGCGGCCACGGTACGTGATGGGGCTGGGCGATTTGTTCCAGATGTGCGAGTCTGTGGCGCTGGGCGTGGACATGTTCGACTGTGTCATCCCGACGCGGGTGGCGCGGCACGGCACCGCCTGCACGCGGGCGGGCGCGTATCCGGTGAAGGGCGGCGCTTATAAGATGGATATGCGGCCGGTCGAGGAGGGATGCGCGTGCTATTGTTGCCGCCATTTCTCCCGCGCCTACGTGCGGCACCTGATCAACGTGGGCGAGATCTTGGGTGTGCGGCTGCTCACGATTCACAACATGCACCGCTATTTGGAGTTTATGCGTGAGATGCGCGAGGCGATCGCCAATGATTGTTTCCGTGAGTGGCGGCAGGCGCTGGCGGCGGTTTTGCGCCCGACGGGGTTGAAATCGCGGGCCGCAGTGAGGGTTTTGGGGTGAACGAATAACGACCCTTGGACGGCGGCCGCGCGCGGCCGCCGTCCAAGGGCAGCAACAGGAATAAAAATGAACGCAGGAATGATGATGGCTCAAGCTGCCGCGCCGAAGGGTATGATGGACATGGGCGGCATGTTGATCCCGATGGTGCTGGTTTTCGGCATTTTTTATTTTATGATGATCCGTCCGCAGCAGCGCAAGGAGAAGGAACGGCTACGCATGATCGCCGAACTCCGCGTGGGCCAGAAAGTCATCTTCGCGGGCGGGCTGATCGGCATGATCACCGAGGCGCGGGGCGCCACCTTCCTCGTGGAGATCGCGCCGAAGGTCTCGGTTGAGGTCGCGCGGGCCGCAGTGAGCCGTGTGCTCATGGACGGCGAGGCGGCCACGCTTGACGAGGCGAAGTAGCCAGCGCGTTTTTTTTAACTTCGTGGGTGAAACGTTTGGTGCGAGTGTGCTATACTTCACCCTCTTTTGATGTTTCAGATTCATCGCGTCTAAATGTGGAGCTGTTGAACAATGAGTAGAAATGACCTGTGGAAGTGGTTGGTGCTCGCCATCGTCACTGTTTTCTCCGTGTATGTGGTGTCCCCTCCCAAAGACAAGATCCGCCTGGGGCTGGATCTGTCGGGCGGCACGAGCTTTACGGTCGCGATCGACGAGGCTAAGCTGCGCAACAACATCAAGTCGGGCGATGTCGAACTGACGGATGTGGAGGTGCAGAACCAGGTCAGCATCATCATGAAGGATGCTGACGCGCGGGCCATCGAGGTGATGCGTAACCGGATCGACGCGTTGGGTGTCAATGAGCCGGTCATTCAGGGCGGCAAGAACCACCGGATCACCGTGCAACTTCCCGGCATCAGCGCCGACCAGCGCGACGCGGCGGAAAAGAGCATTCAGAGTGCGGCTTTCCTCGAGTTCAAGCTGGTTCACAAGCAGAACGAGCAGTTGGTCGACAAGGTCATGTCATCCGGGCGTCTGCCAGAAGGGTACGTCACGTCGGATGACGGGCGCGCGTTCAAGCGTGCTCTGAACTATAACGAGTTGGTGAAGGATCCCGAGTACGCGAACCGCCTCGCGCTTTTCGAGGTGCCCGATCCGCGTTACGCCTTCATGCTGGAGCGTGTCCAAAACGCAAACGGGCAGGTGACTTACCGTCCGGTGTTTGTGCTCCGCAAGGCCGAAATGACCGGCGAGGCGCTCTCCAGCGCTTCCGTCGAAATCGAATCGATGACCGGCCGCGTGCATGTCTCGCTGGTGTTTAACGCCAAGGGCTCCGCCGAGTTCGCGAAGCTGACCAAGGCTTACGCGCCGCGCGGATCACGTAATAAAGACAGCGAGGTTGGGCGCCAGCTCGCCATCGTGCTCGACGACACGCTCTATTCCGCTCCGGTTCTCCGCACCGAGATCCCCAATGGCCGCGCCGTCATCGAAGGCAGCTTTTCCTGGTCCGAGGCGGCCGTGTTGCGCAACATCCTCAACGCGGGGTCGCTGCCCGCGCCCATGAAGATTCTTGAGAAGCGCTCGGTCGAGTCTACACTCGGCGCGGATGCTATCAGTAGCGGCTTCAAGGCCGCGGTGATCGGCACGTTGCTTGTGGCTCTTTTCATGTTGATTTATTACTGGTATTGCGGTTTGGTCGCCAACATTGCGCTGTTCTTGAACTTGGTCCTGATGCCGGCGGGCCTGATCATGACCTCCGCTGTCATGGCCATTTTCGTGAAGGACGCAGCCGTCACCAAGGGAACGTTAAGCCTGCCTGTGTTGACCATGCCTGGAATTGCCGGCCTCGTGCTGACGCTTGGGATGGCGGTGGATGCGAACGTGCTGATCTTCGAGCGCATGCGTGAGGAGTTCGCCTTGGGCAAGTCGGCGCGTGCGGCCGTGACTGCCGGTTATGAACGCGCGTTTTCGGCGATCTTCGACTCGAACATCACCACGCTGCTTACGGGTGTGATCCTGTTCGTCCTGGGGACCGGCCCGATCCGCGGATACGCGATCACCTTGTCGGCGGGTATCGTCGTCAGCATGTTCACGGCGCTGGTCGTGACGCGTCTGGTCTTCAACATGACGGTGCCCGAGAACCGGACTAAGCCGTATCGAATGATGCAGTTCATGAAGAACGCGAACTACAATTTCTTGCGGTACGGCAAAATCACGGGGTATACCTCGTTGTCGGTCATCGTCGTGACGGTGGCGCTCTTCTTCGGACGCGCGTTCACGAATCCGGCCAGGGTCTTGGCTGTGGACTTCACGGGCGGCGCCTCCATGACGTATTCCTACGAGAAGAAAGCCGCCATTGGCGCGGTGCGGAAAATCGTGGAGGAAGTCGTGAGCGATGCCGCCATCCAGTATCAGACCACGCCGGACGGGTCAGGCAACCTGCTGCTCGTCAAGACGGGAACCATGAAGATCGGCGACCAGGACTCGGCTAAGATTATCGGCGATGCGTTGGTTAGGGGTGCGCCCGAGAGCAAGTTCAAACTGGCGGGCGAAGAGGATGTCGGATCGGAAATCGGTGCAGACCTCAAGCGCTCAGCGCAATGGGCGGTTCTGGCCTCGCTCGTCGGCATCCTGATCTATGTGGCGGTCCGCTTCGAGTTCGGCTTCGCGCTGGGCGGCGTGGTGGCCTTAGCGCATGACGCGTTCATCACCTTGGGCCTCTACAGCCTGTGTGGCCGGCAGGTGAGCCTGACGATTGTCGCGGCGCTGCTGACGATCGTCGGTTACTCGATCAACGACACCATCGTGATTTTCGACCGTATCCGCGAAGATATGCGGAAGGATCCGAAGATGGATTTCACGACGCTCTGCAACTTGGCCGTCAACAAGACCTTGAGCCGCACGATCCTGACCTCGCTAACGGTTCTGATCGCGACACTCGTGCTCTTCATCTTCGGCGGCGGTGCGATCAACGACTTCGCCTTGGCGATGCTGATCGGTCTGATTGCCGGCACGTACTCGACGATCTTTATCGCCACGCCAATCATGCTGGCGTGGTACCGCGGCCGCCGCCCTGGGCTAGCAAAATCCAAGTAAGTGCACTGTGAGAAGAGCGGCTTAAAAGGCGGCGTGCGTATTCAACGCGCGCCGCTTTTTTTTTTACAGGGTGCGGATCGCGAGTGTGACTTCGCCGTCGGGCTCGCCCTTTTCGAGCAGCAGCTTGCGCGATATGCGCGGACGTCCATTGACGGTGCGGCTCGTGATATTCATCAGACGGCGTGCGGCGGTCATCTGGAGGGTGAGCAGACGCTCGCCGCCGCTCTCGGGGAAGTCGGCGCTGTCCAGCCCCGCCAGACCCTCGGCAAGGGTCAGCGGCCCCGGATACTTGATGATGTTTTTTGCGGCGTACTCTAAAGGTGCGGCGGCTAATTTCCCGACCGGCTTGACGGCACTTTCGACCACGCCCGCGCCGATGGACAGGACAGCCCCGGCACAAAAGCGCAGGAACTCTTCAAGCTCCTCGCTGTCCAGCGCTTCAGTCAAGGTGAGCGCCAGCGCGAAACGGCCTTCGACACTTTCCTTGAACAGGATGCGCCGCCCCCAGTTGACGGTCTCAAGAGCGGCACGCCCTTCTTTGAGCACACAGGGTTGGGCCGCGCTCTTTTGTGCGATGCCGAGCCGCGGCCAAATCAAATTGGCGCTGAGCAGATGCGACGTTTCGGTGTCGAGCCCGGCAGCCGTCTCAGGAATATGGATGCTGTAAAGTGTGATCTCGAGTTCTTTACGTGCCGTAGCCATACCGTTTCTCCTGTTGCAAAATCATTTGTGTGTCTAGTTTGACAGACGGAATGCGTGAACTCAAGCACTTTTTCATCAGGTTCGGAGGTTGCTGAGGCTGATCGAGGGGAGTCTGATCAGGCGCCGTTTCGTTGCTTGCTGTTTGTGCTTAGGCGTTGGCTTCGGCCCGTTCGCGACGTGACTCGGAGATATAGTAGATCGCCGGCAGCACGATCAGTGTCAGCGCCAGTGACGACGCCAGACCGCCCAGGATGACGGCGGCAAGGGGGCGCTGAATCTCCGACCCGCTTCCGGTGGCGTAGATCATCGGAACAAGTCCCAGCAAGGTCGTCAGCGCGGTCATCATGAGGGGCCTCAGCCGCAGCTCGCAGCCTTTGCGGACGGCGTCGGCGGTGCTCATGCCTTCCTGACGGAGCTGGTTGAAGAAGGTCACGAGCATCACTCCGTTTTCGACGGCCGTTCCGAACAGCACGATGAACCCGATGGCCGTCGAGACGCTGAGGGTGATTTTGAGGGCAATCATCGTGAGGATGCCGCCGACGAGGGCGAACGGCAGGTTGACGATGACGAGAAAGGCGCTCCTGACGGAGCCGAGCGCGGAAAACAGCATCAGGAAGATGAGGAGGATCGAGACGGGAACGACCACCCCCAGCCGCTTCATGGCGCGCTGCTGGTTTTCGAACTGGCCGCCGTATTCGATAAAGTAGCCGGTCGGCAGCGCCAGCGTGAGCGCCTGAAGGCTGGCCTGAGTCTCCGCCACGAAGCTGCCCATGTCGCGTCCCCGGATGTTGCATTCGACGACCACGCGGCGCATCCCTTTTTCGCGGCTCACTTGCGCGGGGCTTTCCGTCTCACGGATCTGAGCCAGACGGGACAGCGGAACCCGTGTGCCGTCGGGCGCGACCACCAGCAGCCGTCCCAGCGCCGTGAGGTCGTTGCGGGCGCTCTCGGGAAACCGGACGACTACGGCGAAACGCATCTGGCCTTCGATCATCGTGGTCGCGACCTTGCCGCCGACCGCAGTTTCAATCAGGTCGTTGATGTCGGCGAGATCGATCTTATAGCGTGCGATGGCCTTGCGATCCACGACGATCTCGATCTGAGCCGCGCCGGAGATTTGCTCGACTTTGACGTCCTCTGCGCCGCGGATGCCGCTCATGAGGGAGGCCACCGTGTCCGCCTGTGTCTTGAGCACGGTCAGGTCTGCCCCGTACACTTTCACGGCGAGGTCGCTCTTGACGCCGGAAATCAGCTCGTTGACGCGCAAGGCGATGGGTTGGGAGAAGGACAGGCGCACGCCGGGAATGACCGCAAGGTTCGCCTTGATGGCGTCGACCAGGGCTTCTTTGCTGCGGCCCGTGGTCCACTCCTTCTCGGGGTGCAGCATAATGACGAAATCGTTCTGCTCCGGTCCCATGGGGTCCTCGGATATCTCGGCGCGTCCGGTTTTCGTGACCACGGTCTCAACCTCCGGAAACGTAAGCAGGCGCTGCTCCATCACGGTCCCCACGGCGACCGACCCCTCCAACGAGGCGGACGGCAGGCGCACGCAGTTGATCGCGAGCGATCCCTCGTCCAGTTGCGGCAAGA
Organism: uncultured Lentisphaeraceae bacterium; assembly: GCA_964643945.1. Taxonomy (GTDB): domain Bacteria; phylum Verrucomicrobiota; class Kiritimatiellia; order RFP12; family UBA1067; genus JAHFSX01. The sequence continues at coordinate 6,065 of CAZXVN010000436.1, forward strand.
ACTCCGTTCCGAGTCGGGGGATCAGAAACATCGTCGCGGAAAAGAGTATGACCGCAACCGCAACCGTGGCCCACCTGAAACGCAGCGCGAGAGATAGAACCGGCAGGTACACGATCTTCAGGACGCG
>CAZXVN010000437.1:0-5009 GCA_964643945.1 uncultured Lentisphaeraceae bacterium
TGAGCACCGCTTTCACGGTGAGCGGGCCGGTGAACTGCGAGCGCTTGAGGATCAGTTTGTCCGGGGCGACCTCTTTGATCACAGCCCCGCCGGAGACGGTCCAGGTGTAACCCAACTGGCCCGCGCCTTTGGCCTCCATCGCCTGGAGGTTGCTGATCGCGGGAACCACCTCGATCATATCCCGGCCGTTCCACTTCGCGGGCGCTTTCAGAGTGAAGGCCGGATCAGGGATCGTCTCCTTCACCTTCACAGGGATGTCCTTGGCCTTGACCTCATTGGCATACACCGCCTTGAACCGGAGCACGTATGAGGCGTCGCCCGCCACGCGTCCGGCATCGATCGTGTATGAGAACCGGTCTACGCCGACGAGGGTTTCCGCGCCGTCGCGCTTGATGATCCAATAGACCTTCTGGGCGCCGCCGGCCTGCGCGGTGACGGTTACGCTCTTGCCTTCCTCCAGCTGAATCGCGGCGGGCGCTACGGTAAACGCGGATCCCGGCTGCGGCAAGATGCCGACCACGGTCTGAGAAGGCTTCTGGTTTTCATATTGCAGTTTGATCCAGTCGGCGGAGCGGGTCACCTTGGAAACCCGCACCTCGTCAACGTCGCAGTCCGCCTCCCAGTTGCGCCACCAGTTGGCGATATACATCCGGGTGGGATTCTTGAAGTCCATCATGTTCTTGGCCGAGGCGTTGAGCTGCCCGTTGACGTAGGCCTTCTGGGTGCCATTCGTCTCGTAGGTATGCACCACATGATACCACTGCTCCAGATTGACTCCGCCGGTGCAATCCACGCCCGCGCTGATGTGGAGCGGGCTGAGCACGCCGATGAGCAGTTTGCTGCCGCTGCCTTCGAGACCCCAGCAGACGAACCGGCTGCCCCAGGGCCCCGGCATCTTGTTGTCTTTGAACCACAGCTCGGTTGATGAGGGGCTGTTGCCGGTTGGAAAGTTCGTGATGCTCTCGCCGCAAATGACAGCGGGCCGGCCATAGACAAAATTCAGGGCTTTGCCGATCATTCCGGGGCAGGGCGCCGCCGCAAGGTTGGTGGGGCAGAGTGTGCCGGTCTCCTCTTTGGCGGGGTTCACCGGATCGCTCAGGTGCATCACGCAAACATAGCCGTTGTCCGCGTTGAACACGGCCTTGCCGTTCGATTCGCTGGAGGCCTCGGCCTTGCCCCAGAACATCTTCATTTCCTGACGGGCGTTGCCCTTGATCAGCGGTATGCGCACCCAGATGCTGGCCGTGCCTGCGGCTGCATCCCACTCCTCGACCTGATAGGCCAAGGGCTTGTCCCCGGCAGAAAAGCGGACGTCATCGCCTTTGGGCTTAGCCTGGCTGAAATCAAACCACTCTTTGTTCAGCCGCACCAGCAGCGGAAAGTTCTCTTCCGAGGCCGCAGCCGGCAGGTTCGCGCCATCCGGCGTGGTCAGAATAGAAAGCGAGCCCGAATGCTGCCAGCCCGGGGACTGCGCCTGAGCCGTTCCGAAAACAGCCAGAATCATCGTGATACCGATCATCAACTTCTTCATCATCGAGTTCTTTCTTTTTTGGTTGCCCGGCTTCTCATCCCCAATCCGACAACACCTGTTCTCCGGCTTTGACACGGATGGTCTGGATCCGTCCGTTGCGGACCAGCCGCAATTTGAAAGCGCCGTCTGACTTCACCGTCACGCGGAGCCGCTTCGTGTCGAGCGGGTCGGCTTCCGCCAGCAGCCTCACCCCGCAAATCAGCAATTTTTTTTGTTCATCCGCCCGCGGCAGGCTTGATCCGGTTGTCCTTGCCGATCTCGACCCTCAAGATCGCGGGCCTTTCCTTGAAAGGCGCCTTGTCGTCATTCCCGAAAAACGTCGACCACCACTGGCTCTGTCTGTCCTTGAACAGCATATTATGTCCGCCGCTTTGCAAGACAAGATAGCGCTCGCCATAGGGCCCGTAGATGCTGTCCGAACTGGCCGCCATGCAGTCGTAGGTCTGCGTCTTGTCGTCATGGTTCGTGAACTCGGCGCTGATCAGATGATACCGCCCGTTGATCTTGGCGATGAAAGCCCCCTCGAAACCGACCCGGCCCACATGGCGCGGCGGCTCCGCCAGGCCGCTCATGTCCTCCTTCATCTTGGCGACCTTCCCATCCTGCCACACGAAATAGACCGACCCGTCATCGTCGGCGAAGAGCGACGCGTCGATCTCCCCGGTCAGAGGCCCGTCCTTCTTGATGTCCGCATAAGGGCCTTCGGGTTTGCCGCTCATGCTTTTCAAGATGCCCGTGCCGCCGTAATTCACGCAGTAGGCGATCCAGTAGGTGCCCTTGAAATAATGCAGCTCCGGCGCCCAGATCGCCGAGTCTGACGTTCTCTTGCCGTCCTTGTCACTCTTGACCCTCTGCCATGTGGCGTCCTTCGCGATGCTCCAGACCAGGCCCATTGCGTCCCACTTCTTCAGGTCCTTGGACTTCCACACGCGGATGCCCTCGTTCACGTTCCACCAGGTGGGCTGCCCGGTCGTGCCGGTCAGGTAGTACGTCCCGTCCGGCCCCGCGCACACGCAGGTGTCGCGGACCGGATAGTCGAACAGCGGCGCGAGCGGCGGCAGCGCCTGCGCCCGCGCCCCCGCCGCGGCAATAACCAGCAATGCGCTGGCCGCTACAGCTCTTAACAGAGCCTGTCCGAAAAGGGTCTTGTCATGAAAAACGCAACAACTTCTTTTCGGACAGGCTCTAACGATCACGTTCATATCAGATACCATCATCCTCTCAAGAATAAGAAAGGATCCGGGACTCCGACACCCCCGGATCCTTGTGATTCCTGGGCCGTTATGCCTTAGTAGAGGATGATCAGCGTGCCAGTCGGCGGAGACGTGTAGCTCACGATCACGATGCCGTTCTGGCCGGAGGTGCCGCTGTTAACGCCGTTACTGAAATTCGCCATGCCGCCACCCCCGGCGTTGGCATATCCGGCTCCACCCTGGCCTTGGACAAGGCCGCCGTAGGGGGGGCCAAAGGTGGCTCCGCCACCACCGCCAGCGTAAGTGACGGCCGTACCGCTGATGGAGTAGGTCAACCCGGCTCCCCCGCTTCCTCCGGTGTTGGTGGTGGAGTTGCCGCCGACAGCTCCGGCTCCGCCGCCGCCGCCGCCTGCGGCGCCAGCCTGTGCGTTATACACAGAACTGGTTCCGCCAGCATACCCCTGACCTGAAATACCAGTTCCGCCCAGTCTATAGTCCCAACCCCAAATGCCGCCGCCGCCGCCCGAGCCGCCATTTGCGCCGGTAACGTCAGTCCAGAATGTATTCCCCCCCGCACCACCGCCCGTGGCAACCACTGCGCCAAAACTGGAAGTAGTGCCATTGTTGTAGCCGCCATAGGCACCGCCGGCACCGACGGTTACCGTGTAGTTACTTCCAGGCGTCACTGGATAACTTGTCCCCAGTGCCGGGTTCTCCGAACCGTAATATTTCACCCCGCCCGCCCCACCGCCGCCAGCGCCGCCGCCCCTTCCACCCGCACCGCCGCCGGCAACCACCAGCAAGCGGATCGAGGTGACCCCGGCCGGGGCCGTCCACCTTGTGGTGCCGGGGGTGGTGAACGTCGAGATGGGCGGCGCCACCCAAGTCGCAACAGTCAGGATCACATTGCCGCCACTGACCGAGATGGTGCCGGTTTGCCCGCCGCCAATGGCGTTGCCGGTGATAGCTGGGTAGGTCCCTGCGGTGGTGATGCCGCCGCTGGCCTGTTGGGCAATGAAATAGGTGCCATTAGCCAAGGGCGAGGCACTGTTGACGGTGAAAGCGTTGCCGTTGAGCGACAAGGTTCCTTGGGAAACATACAGCGCCGGATGAGTTCCGTCGTAAGTCAAGGTGATCGGGCATGAGCCTAGGCTGACAATGCCGCTCGTACCGCCCTTGACGGCTGCGGCACCCGTAGTCGTGTTCGTGCCACTAGCCGTCAGCGAAGCGCTGCTGCCGAGCGTGTAAGTGGCGGAATCTCCCAACCCCGACACGTCAAAAGTCGCGCCAGCCGCGATACTGACACTGGAGACCGCATTCAATGAACCATTCGTACCCAGCGCCAGCGTACCGGCGTTGACCGCGGTCGCGCCGCTGTAGGTGTTCGTGCCGGTGAGCGTCAGTGTGCCCGTGCCGACCTTGGTTAAAGAGTTTGCGCCGGAAACGACGGCGCCAATCGTGATGTCTCCCGAACCGCCGATGCTGCTGTCACTGGCCAGGGTCACGGACGAGAGCGTCACCGTTCCAGGAGTTGCGTTGCCGCTGCCAAAGGTGTAAGTGGGCGTTCCGGTGTAGCCCGAGCCGGCGGCTGTCATGGCGATGCCGCCCACGATGAAGCTGTTGGCGTTGCCGGTGAACGTCGAGGTGGTGGTTCCCGAAGTCGCCGTTCCGCCCGAAACGACCAGCGTGGGGGCATTGGTGTAACCCGTTCCTGCGGCCGTCACGGTGATGCCGGTGACTTTGCCGCTGGTCATGACCGGGGTGGCCGTTGCGCTGCTGCCGCCGCCTCCGGAGAGGGTCACCGTGGGATTCGCGGAATACACCTTGTCGCCCGCAGTGGCCAGCGTGAAGCTTGCCGTGGTGACACCTAGCGATGCAGTCGCCTCCGCCCCGGAGCCGGTGCCGCTGATGTTGACCGCCGGAACCGCGCCGTAACCGGAGCCAGCCCCTGTCATCGTCACCGCCGCGATGCCGCTGGCAATGCTGGCGGGGGTGCCGGAGTTGTTGACCAACGCTCCGGTGCCGCTGATCCCGGTGCCGTTGAGAATGATGGGCTCACTGATATCGGCGGTGCCATTCAGGTCGAGCGTGCAGCCACTGTTGACGGTCGTGGTTCCGCTGAAGGTGGCCGCAATGAGCCCGCCAAAGCCCAGTGCCTTGGTATTGCCGAGTGTGAGCGTGCCGCCGCTGACGGTCGTCGCGCCGGAGTAGGTGTTGGGGCCGGAAAAAATCTGGGTGGACGCGCCGTTTTTGACGATGGCGAGCGGCGCGGTGCCCGGTCCATT
>CAZXVN010000438.1:0-3785 GCA_964643945.1 uncultured Lentisphaeraceae bacterium
CCTATTCCTGTGCCACCGGCTCGGAGGGCAGCGAGTTTGTGCTAGAGTCAGGCGCTCAAAAACTCACCGGGCAATCCGTGGCGACCGGATCGTGGGCATCCTACGTCACCAAGAATCTTGGGCAACTCACGTTTGAGAAGGATGGCACCAGCACGCTGGCGGCAAAACCGAAGACCCCACCGGGATGGAAGGTGATCGGTCTCAAGGCAGTGGTTCTGACACCACGAACCGGTCCTCAACCAAAATAGATAGATGACATGATGCTGAAAGCGGACAGGACGTATAAGCCGCGTTTCGCCGGAGGGAGCACGGTATGCCGCCGGCGGATACCCGAAGGCCGAGTACGTGTTCATGAACGACGCGGGTACGCCCTACGCCACGGACGTGTTCCGGAGGAAATTGGAGCGCTGGTGCGACAGGGCCGAGATTGAGCAGAAGCCGCCGTACGCGCTGCGCCACACCTTTGCCAGCATGCAGGCGGATGGCGATACCAACATGGGTGCGCTGGGCCAGCTCATGGGCCACAGCTCAACGCGCACCACTGCGCGATACATCAGGGCGTCGTGCGAGCATCACGTCAAGGCCGTGGAACGTGGGGCGGCACACATCTTGTCGTTGATGACAAAACCAGCAGAGGCAGAGGGTATAGGGGATGAAAGCGGGAAAAAAGTGGCCGCCAAAGTGGCCACCAACGCGATTTCAGAAAAAGAAACAGGCGGCTGCATTGCTGCAACCGCCTGTGACTTAACCATTAAAAATGGTCGGGGCGAGGAGAGTTGAACTCCTGACCTTTTGCACCCCAAGCAAACGCGCTACCAGGCTGCGCTACGCCCCGATGAAGTCAAAAACATGAGCGACACGTTAACAAGTCGGCGGGTGTTTCGTCAAACGGAAACACCAAAAATCATCAACCCTCGTATAGGGACGGATCACGTGCGGATGCGGTCCGCATAGTCGCCGGTGCGGGTGTCGATGCGGATAATGTCGCCCTCGTTCACGAAGAGCGGCACGGCCAGCTCGTAGCCGCCTTCCACCGTGCAGGGTTTGGTGACCTTGCCAACTGCGGTGTTACCCTTCGCGCCGGCATCGCACTGGATGACCTTACGTTCGACGAGATTGGGCAGTTCGACTTCGATGACCTGATTGTTGAAGAAGAGCGCGTCGATCGGCATGTCGTCCGTCAGGAAAAACCTGTTCTTGCCAAGAACGCTCTCGGAAATGATCACCTCTTCGAAGTCGGCGTTCTGAAACACATAGCGCCCGGCGCTTTCGTAAGAAAAGCGTAACGGTTGCTGGGTGAGCTCGGGCTTGTCAAACTTGTCGTTCGAGCGGAAACTGCGGCTCATGGTCGAACCCGTGAGCATGTTCTTGAGCTTGCAGTTGTAAATGGCTTGGCCTTTGCCGGGCTTGCTGAAGTCGAAGTCTGTGATCAGATAAGGCTGGCCGTCGTCTAACTGAATCTTTCCCCCTTTGCGGAGATCGGATGCGTCAAGCATGGTGTTCCTCTTGTGGTTTCAAAAAGGCTGTTACCTTACAAACTGAACGGGGTTGTGTCAAGCGCGGGGTCAACGGACAGCGCAGGAGGGGCATCTTGAGCCTGCGGGTGGGGGCGAGGGGCTAGATACGCTCGGAGACTCCGGATGCGATGGCGTAACGGGTAAGCCCCGCCGTATCGTGGATGCCCAGCTTCTTCATCAAACTATACCGATGTTTTTCCGCCGTTTTGGCACTGATACCCAGTTTGTCAGCGACCTGCTTATTCAGAAATCCGTCTGCGATCAGTTGGAGGACTGAGGCTTCGCGCGGAGTCAGCGTGATGCCTGATTCCCTCAGCAACTCCTCGTGCGTGGAACGTGTGGCTTTTTCGCAGGACACCGGCGGCACGATGGAGGGATCAAAAAACGGGACGCCTTTTATCACCTGCCGGATCGCCTGGGCCAAGATACGGATTGAGGCGTTCTTGATCAGATAGCCTGCAGCACCGAGCGCGACCACTTGGTCGATGCAAGACGGGTTACTGTATGCGGAAAGGATAAGCACCCGAGTGTCTGGAACGGATTGACGGATCTGCCGCGTGGCATCCAGTCCGTTCAGGAGCGGCATCGCGATATCCATGACGACCACGTCAGGGCGAAGGCGCTGGGCCAGTTCCACCGCTTGGCTTCCGGTCTCGGCCTGACCGACTACCTGCATATCATCCTCCGCCTGCAAGAGCATCTGAAGCCCCTCACGCACCACACTATGGTCATCAGCCAACACGACGGTAATCTTCTTCATGGCTTTGCCGCTTCCTTCATAAACAGGCGGAACACAGGTTCCGTTCGCAAATTATTGAGATTAAAACAGCCTGTCTTTTGCCGGGGGGCTAGCCAGTGACACGCGGCCAGGCGCCGCCAATGCGGCCTTCGTGGAACAGGATCCCGCCCGCAGCCATAACATGTGCAAGCTTGACTGCGTTTCCGCGGAACAGATGCGCCTCGCGCGTGATGACGCACTTTCCAACGTGTTCCGGAGGCAGGCACGCGATGATACGTCCGGAATCATCAAGGGCTTCGTGCCAACGCTCACCCAGCCGGGCGGCATCCGGCTGTTCTGACGCAAAGTCGAGCGTGTCCACCTCGGCCTGGCTGTAATGAAGACGGCGGGCGGCGGCCAGAAGTGAATGGGGATTATACCCGGGATCCTTCCCGCATGCCGCCCAGAGCAGACAGCCCAGGGGCTGCAACGATTCGTCGCAGTAAAGCGCATCCACCCAGTCGCGGACCTCTAACCGCCCCGCCATCGCCAAAACCTTGTTCGTGGCCAGATCAAAAGGGTGCAACGTCAGTCCCATGCTTTCGTCTTCGACCAAAGGAAAGAAGCGAAACGCGCTGTCGCGTGCCCACTGCATGATCGTGCGTTCACCCTCCTTGGCAACAACGGCCTCAACGAAAGACATGGCTTCGCGCAGGGTTCGCACCTCATAGCCATTCGCTTCCAACAGGACGCGGTCTGCAGTCCACGTCGCCGCCAGTGCGGTTTCAGTGTCATGAAACAGATCGATGTCTCTGGACCGGCGGGGCGTCGACAGGAGCGCGTTGAGCGCGAGCCCCCCCGCCACGTAACTTTCCCCGCGTTCGCGTCGCTGCCGTGCCAACTGCAAGAGAATTGCACTTTGGAAGGGCGTTACAGACATGCCTTGATCTCCTCGGCCCGCCGATAACTCTCCCGGTCGCCATAGCGCACGATTAAATCAAGGACCCGCCGGACTTCCTCCGGCGTGCTGGGCATGTAGTCGGCACGCATGAACCATAGACAACGGTCCCGATACTCTTCGATCAGCTCGGCCACTTTGTTTTGTCCGTCATTCATCAGGGCTTTAGAATACCAGATCCTTCTTGAAGATGCCAACGAATGGCAAGCGGTTTCAAGAACCTTGAATAAACGCGGTATCCACAGCCGTAGTGACCTGCGCGCCGCCCGCGCCAACCAGCGTCACACGCCCCGTTCCGACGTGAATGTCCCGGACCCGGCCGAACGTTGCCGGAATGGCCACAAGCCCCATGACATACCGGATGTGCACAGGATGGCGTGTCGTCGGCTTCAGGCTCGTCTTCACGCCGAGGCGGGACAAGACATTCGGCCGGGCCGACTCGTCCGCGCCGCAGTGGAAGAACCCCGTGATGTCCTCAACGCCCATGACGTTCTGGTGGCGGCCGTTCCAAGGAGAGTAGTAGCGGCCGCTGTTTGACATCCAGCACAGGGTCGAAGCCAAGATCTTCGGGTCGCGCAGACTGAACCAGGCA
>CAZXVN010000439.1:0-2767 GCA_964643945.1 uncultured Lentisphaeraceae bacterium
AGGACTCAATGACCAAGCAACTGACAACCGGCATGATCGCCGCAATGGCGCTGATCCAATCGGCGTCGGCCCAGTACACAGGCTGGCAGCATTCGGGAGCGATGTATATCCTGACCACGCCGGAAGGCGGTAACCTGCCGGCCACGGCATCGGAAGAGAACTTCCCGCTGCTGGTGCGGCTGAACAAGGACTGGTTCGATTTCAAGCAGGCGAAGCCCGGCGGCGATGACCTCCGTTTCGCCGGCGCCGACGGCAAACCGCTGGCCTACCAGATCGAGGAATGGGACGCGGCCAAAGGGAGCGCCAGCATCTGGGTGCGCATCCCGGTCATCAAGGGCAACGCGCGTCAGGAAATTAAAATGTATTGGGGCAAAACGGATGCGGCGGCGGAATCAAAAGGGCCGGCCGTGTTCAACGAGTCCAACGGCTACGTGTGCGTCCTGCACATGGGTGATCCGGCCAATCCCGTGAAAGAGGAGGTGGGCACGCTCACGCCCAAGAACGTCGGCGCCACGGCTTGTCCCGCGCCCGTCGGCAACGGCCTGCGTTTCGACGGGAAGAGCGGGATCGAATGCGGGGCAAACCCAGAAAAATTCCCCGCGGGTTCCAATCCGCATTCCACCGAGGCCTGGATCAGGCCGCTGGGCGGGAACCACCGGATCATCATGTGGGGATACGGGTCACAGCCTTTGGGCCCGGTGCAGCTTTTATACTCTCAACCGCCTTTCCGTTTCTGGACAGATTGCTGGGCCTCTGAAGCAAGCGTCACGGGCACGAACACGTTTTCGATGGGCCAGTGGTATCATGTCGTGCATACGTACCAGAAGGGCGAAGGCCGGATTTATGTGAACGGCGTTCTCTGCGGCGCCACGGCCGGCGGCACGCCGATGAACATTGCCACCAACCAGCCGATGTGGATCGGGGTCGAATACGGCCGTTATTTCCTCGGCTGTTTCAAAGGCGACATGGACGAGGTGCGGGTTTCCAAGGTGACCCGCTCCGCCGACTGGGTGAAGATGGAGTACGAGAACCAGAAGCCGATGCAGACGCTGGTCGGGCCGCTGGTGCAGACCGGCAGCGCGTTTTCAGTCTCGCCCGCCTCGGTCACGGTTGAGGAAGGCAAGAGCGTCACGGTCACGGCCAAGGCCGGCGGCGCGCAGAAACTTTACTGGCTGGTCAAGAGAGACGGGGTGGAAACAATCGTCGATGTCGACCGGTTTAATTATGCGCTCAATGCCGGCCGGGTGACAGGCGACCAGTCTTTCATCCTGCAGTGCAGGGCGGTCTATGGCAATGAGGTCAAGACCAAGGACATCCCGGTCAAGATCAAGGAAGCGATCTCCGAACCGGTCTTCACCCTGAAAGCGCCCTCGAAATGGAACGGGCGCGAGACGGTTGAAGTGACGCCCCAGATCGGCAACCTCAAGGCGATGGCCGCCAAAGGCGCGGGTGAACTGCATTACCAATGGAGCGTCTCCGGCGGCGCCGTGACCAAGGAAGTGGCTCCCGGCAAATTGATCCTCACGCGCTCGCAGTACACCGGGCCGGTCACGGTCAAGGCGGTGATCGACAACGGCGGCGCCGCCACGGCCGCCACAGCCTCGATCCAGGTGGCCGAACCGAAGAGCGATCCGTGGGTTCAGAGGGTTCCGGAGAAGGACGAGAAGCCTGAGGACGGCCAGTTCTATGCCCGTGACGACAACAACGAAGGCACGCTTGTTTACAACGGGACCGTGTCCAACGCGGTTGACGCGGTGTTCCTGAAGGTCTATGCCGACGGCAAGCTCATCAAGACCGAGACCCAGAAGCCGGCGGCGGACAACGCCTATGCGTTCAGCGTCAAGCTCAAGGCGGGCCTGGTCAAATACAGGGTGGAGTTCGGGACCAAGACCGGCGGCGCCGAGACCGTGCTGCAGACCGTGGGCAACCTGATGTGCGGCGACGCCTACCTGATCGACGGGCAGTCCAACGCGCTGGCGCTGGATACGGGCGAGCAGTCGCCGTATGTGACCAACGAGTGGATCCGCAGTTATGGCGGCCCCGGCGGGCGGGGAGATGAAAGCGGCTGGGCACGCGAACGTTTTGTCAACGGCAGGCGGGAGAACCTCTGGTGTTCCCCGTACTGGGGCGGGCCGGACAAGGCCGCGCCCGGCTGGTGGGGCATGGAACTCGCCAAGCGGCTACACGCAAGCCAGAAGATCCCGGTCTGCATCATCCAGGCCGCGGAGGGAGGCACCCGCATCGACGAGCACAAGCGCAACGAGACCGATCCCCTTGATTTGAAGACGCTGTACGGGCACATGCTCTGGCGGCTGAAGAACGCCCGGCTGACACACGGCATCCGCGCGGTCCTGTGGCATCAGGGCGAGGCCGACCAGGGCTCGGACGGACCGGACAACGGCTACGGCTGGGTGACCTACCAGCAGTATTTCATGGATATGACGGCGGCCTGGAAGCAGGACATGCCCAACATCCGCCACTACTATGTGTTCCAGATCTGGCCCAACGGCTGCAGCCAGGGCAACGGGCACGGCGACATGCTGCGCGAGAAGCAGCGGACCCTGTCGCGGCTCTACTCGAACCTGGACGTCATGCCCACGCTGGGGATCAAGCCGGGCGGAGGCTGCCATTATCCGCTCGCCGGCTGGTCGGTGTTTGCGCAGCGGATGCAGCCGCTCATCGAGCGGGATTTCTATGGCAAAGCGCCGGCTGCATCCATCACGGCGCCCGATCTCAAGCGGGCTTATTATCCGGGCCCGGCGAAGGA
>CAZXVN010000440.1:0-8004 GCA_964643945.1 uncultured Lentisphaeraceae bacterium
CATTTGAGATTGAGGCGGTCTCTCTGAGCTGCCACTCGATGCCCATCGAGAAGGGGCTGGGAAGGGAAAAGGAACTGAACACGGCATACAGGAAAATCCTCAAAACCCTCGGAAAAATATAGCATGATTTCGATTTGTAGAATATTTAACTACGATCACGGGTTTCCTCCTGCGCGACATTTACGAGGGACGATTCTGCTCTCAGGTCGGGGCTGTAATGGTGGCGTTATTGATGTGATTGCGGCATTTTGACATTTGACTGCTTGACTTGAGAAACACCACGTGTTGATGGTATAGTCTTGGTGCTGGAGGGATTATGGGCAAATACGCAAAGGTATACGAACACATCATGACGCGGCGTTCGGACTCGAATGTCCCGTTCGATGATCTGTGTTCGTTGCTGACCCGTTTGGGATTTGAACGCCGGGTGCGGGGCGACCACCATATCTTCACTATGGAGGGAGTCGAAGAAATCATCAACATTCAATCCAAAACAGGGATGGGCAAAGCCTATCAGGTCAAACAGATTCGCGATTTACTGCTGAAGTACAAGCTACGGATGGAGGACTGAACCATGGATCACAAATACGAAATCATCATCTTCTGGAGCGAGGAGGACAGTTCCTACGTGGCGGAGGTCCCCGAACTTCCTGGGTGCATGGCGGACGGCACGACCTATCAGGACGCACTCTCAAACGCGGAACATATCATCCGCGAGTGGATTGAAACCGCGTCCGCTCTTGGAAGAGCTATTCCCAAACCACGCGGACGCCTTGCCTATGCGTAGATATTGCCGATTGGGATAGGGACGCCCCTTGCGGAGCGCCCCTCCCTGACCACCTTACTATTACCCACAAGTGTCATGACTGAGCCAAGCTCCATCCCTCGGCAAGATCGGTTAGTCGCTTCCACCCCCGCCAAAGCGTGAGTGTGCCTGGCGGTCCGTCGCAACTTCTAGCCAGATATCCGCCGAGTCTGGCGATTAGGATGACCGCTTCGCCGACAGAGGGCGGCGTTTCCTGACGTTGGCCTTTGCCGCGCACTTTCACGCACAGTGCCTTCCACTCCTGCGGAGCGAGAAACTTCGTGCAAAGCAGGGCTGGATCGGTGCGCGCAATCAGGGTGATCATGAAGAGCCGCCATGCGACCACGCTCATGACGGCGAGGTAGCGGGCCAGCCGCTCCGCGCTGGCCAGCCTGCACGCCTCGACGCGAAAGCCCGACTTCAACACTTTGAAATACATCTCGATCCGCCATCGGAGGCTGTACCAGCGCGCCATCTCGCAGGCCTCCTCAAAGGAGGCGACGGGAAGATTGGTCAGAAGAGTCCACTCCACGGGCTCCTCGCCCTGCGGCGGACACTCCTCCAGAACATGAACCGCGTGCATCTCGATGTCGGGCAGCACTTCGATTCCGTGTTTGGGGTTGTTTCTCGGAGGGTTCATCGTGAAGGCCCCGAACGAAACGCGCACGACGGCCGTCCGCGCCGCTCGTTCCCCGCAGTGTTTCGTCTTCGCCCTCCGGGGGACCTCCACCCGGTAGACGGCATTACGCACCGCACCCTTAAAGTCCATACGGACACGGGTTCGGTAGAACCTGCCCTTACTTGCCACTACCATTTATCTCGGCCATTCGCGCCGACCTCTCCGCTCCCCTCGCGGGGATACAGTTGCCTTCGGCTACCGTTGCCATTGCGCTTCGCTCCATTGCCGCAGGCTGCGCTGCGGCCCGTCTCCCTTCGGTCGGCTCGGCGTTATCTGCCTGGGGTCAGACTTGCCCTTTGAAACGCCCAATTTTTTTCTGTTACGCTTGATGCGGTTTCAGAAAACTGGTATGTTCGCGAAGCGTCCCCGACAAGCGGCCGGGCATACCCGGCACACAACAACCGGCTCGTGGCGACGGGGAGCCCGCGTCACAGCCGTGACGTTCGCAGCAACACCAATGATGATGCGAGAGCGAGAGAATGAGCGAAGAATCGATTAGGCATGCGTGGCGCGAGCTCGACAGGCACTTCGGCCCTCCAAAAGCAGGACTCCTGACAGCCAGAAAAAACGCAGCTCAGGTTTATGCACTTGCCGTCCTTGAGGCTGCAGACGCCGACAGAATCAAGTGCGTCGGAAAGAAACATCTACAGCTCGCGGCCGAGAAGGCCCTCGACGGGAGTCGTCTGTCTTCATTCTTGACGACTGTAATCGCCTACGAACGATGATCGGCTTCGAGCAACGGTACGGGCTGCTAAGAAGTCAGTGCGTCAGGGAGGAAATCACCGATAGACATCGGACATGCCGTATACTACACTTGAACGGTCTGGTTCTTTCTGCGATTTTCTTGCAGCGGACATTGGCATGATCATATTAGCATCTGAGTGTAAGGCGGTGTGAAATGGATGAGAAACCGACCGTCTATCTTGAGACGACCATCCCCAGTTTCTTGACGGCAAGACCCTCGAACAATCTGGTTGTGGCCGGGAAACAGGAAGTCACCCGCCAGTGGTGGGAGACCCGGAAAGAGAAGTACCAACTCTTCATATCCCAATACGTGCTGGACGAGGCGACCGGCGGCGACGAAACGGCGGCCGCAAGAAGGATCGAGGCGATCCGCGACATCGACGTTCTGGAGGTTGACGAAGAGGTCATACAACTGACCGCAGAGATCCTTTCAACAGGCCTGATTCCAGCTAAGACGCAAACAGATGCCGCACACATGGCTGTGGCTGCTCGGCACGGCATCGACTTTCTGATCACATGGAACTGCGTTCACATTGCGAACGCGGAGATCCTTGCGAAGATCAATTTCGTCGTTGCGACGGCTGGTTACGACCTGCCGACCGTCTGCACGCCGGATGAACTTTTTGGAGGTGAAGACGATGAAGACTGATTCAATTGTGGCCGAAGTCCGACACCAAAGGCAAGCCATCCTCAAGTCCTATGACGGGAACTTCGAAAGAATGTCTCGCGATGCCATGCTTCGCCAGTGGGCAAGCGGTCATCGGGTTGTATCCCGAGGTAAAAAGACCGCCCAACAAAATGCTGCACCTAACGCCTACCCGCTTCGCAGGCAGGCTTAGGTGAGCATCGACGTTGTTCACGCTTCAATCTGCCATGTCCATTTTGCCCACAACACCTCCTGAACCCGCAGCCCCCGCCGACACCGTGAGCGGCACGGTCGAGTCCATCGTCTACCGCAATGACGAGAGCGGCTACACGGTCTGCACAGTCAAGACCCAAGGCGGCATCCGTAAGCGCGAGGAGTTCATCACCCTCGTCGGCACCTGCGCCGCGATCTGGGAAGGCGAGGAACTGCACGCCGAAGGCCAGTGGATCCGCCACCCTTCTCACGGGCAGCAGTTCCAAGCAAGAACCATCACCTGCATCACCCCCACCTCCACCGAGGGCATCCGCCGCTACCTCTCCAGCGGCATGATCAAAGGCATCGGCCCCAAATTCGCCCAGCGCATCGTGGACACCTTCGGCGAGCAGACGCTGGCCATCATCGACAAGGAGTCCGGCCGCCTGCGCGAGGTGGAGGGCATCGGCGAAGGCCGCCGCAAGCTGATCAAGGCGTCGTGGAACGAACAGAGCGGCGTGCGCGAGATCATGATCTTCCTCCAGTCGCACGGCATCGGCACGGCCAAGGCTTCGCGCATCTTCCGTCAGTACGGCGCCGACGCCATTGCCATCGTCAAGCGCAATCCCTACCGCCTCTGCGAAGACGTCTGGGGCATCGGCTTCAAGACCGCCGATGCCATTGCCCTGAGCGTGGGCATCCCGCACGATTCCGAAATCCGCGCCCGCGCGGGACTGATCTACACGCTCCAGACCGAAGCCGATGACGGAGGCCACTGTTTCACGCTGGACGCCGACCTGCTGCTGCACGCCCAAGAGCTGCTGGACATCTCCGTCGAAATCCTCGCCGACGCGCTAGCCAAGGAGTACGAAAAGGGCACGCTCGTCAACGAGGAAAACCGCATCTACCTGCGCGACCTCTTCCGCGCCGAAGCGCGCGCCGCCGACAAGCTGCGCCATCTGCTCGACACGCCCCGCACCTTCGCGCCCATCGACGCCCCCCAAGCCATCACATGGGCCGAGAGCAAGATGGGGCTGCGCCTCGCCACGCTCCAGCGAAAGGCGCTCGACAACGCCATCCGCTCCAAAGTCTCGATCATCACCGGCGGCCCCGGCGTAGGCAAGACCACGATCATCCGCGCCCTGACCGAAATCTTTGGCGCGCGCAAACTCGACATCCGCCTCGCCGCACCCACCGGCCGCGCCGCCAAACGCATGTCCGATGCGACCGGCCACGAGGCGCAGACCATCCACCGTCTGCTGAAGTTCAACCCCAGCCTGGGCAGGTTCGAGTTCAACGCCGACAACCCCATGAGCGGCGACTGTTTTATTCTCGACGAAACCTCCATGATCGACATCCGGCTGATGGACCAGTTTCTACAGGCCCTGCCCGCGTCCGTGACCCTGATCCTCGTCGGCGACACCGACCAGCTCCCGAGCGTCGGCCCTGGCAACGTCCTGCGCGACCTGATCGGCTCGGGCGTCATCCCTTGCTGCCGCCTCGACACCATCTTCCGCCAAGACACCTCGGGGCTCATCGTGCGCAACGCCCACCACGTTAACAATGGCGAGGCGCTTGAAACACGCGCAGGCGACAGTGACTTCTACTTTGTGGAGACCGCCGAACCCGAGAAGATCATCGCCCGCATGATCGAACTCATGACACAGCGCATCCCGCACAAGTTCAAACTCGATCCGCTCACCGATGTGCAGGTGCTCTCCCCCATGCGCAAAAACCTGCTGGGCACCGAAAACCTGAATGAGGTCATCCAGGCCGCGCTCAACCCCGCCGGACCTTCTCTGGTCCGCGGCTGCACGCACTTTCGGCGCAACGACCGCGTGATGCAACTCCGCAACAACTACGACAAAGAGGTCTTCAACGGCGACATCGGCTTTATCAAAGAGGTGGATGAGGCGGACCGCGCCTTGGTCGTGCTGTTCGACGGACGCCCCGTACGTTACGCACAGAGCGAACTGGACGAACTCGTGCTCGCCTACGCCTGTTCGATCCACAAGTCGCAGGGCAGCGAATACCCTGCCGTGATTGTTCTGATGCATACGCAGCACTACAAACTCTTACAGCGCAACCTGCTCTACACCGCCATCACGCGCGGCAAAAAACTGGTTCTTGTGGTGGGTTCCTCCCGCGCCGTCGCCATCGCCATCCGCGCCAACCAAGTCCGCGAACGCCGCACCACCCTCAAAGAACGCCTCCGCCCGTAAAAACAGGTGCCGTCCTTTGTCCGGCCCTTCCCGTCGCCGTTATTTATCTGCCTCCGCCGACTTCCATTCTTCAAATTCAACTGGCGTATTAATGTTAAGCCAAGCGTTGACAACCTTTTTCGGCAACACCGGCGTCAAAACATTCGGACGCGCAGCAATATCCGCTGGCCTGTCCACAGCTTCCAGAAGATGACCGGCGCGAAAATCATACCAGGCCAGCAGAGGTTCTACCCCTGCGGCCGTTCCCCTCCGCGGCAGGATTGCCCAGATGCCCGCCGAGCGTTTGGACATGAGCCATTTGACCGCACGCCCCTCCATGCGCGGCAAATCACAGGCGGTAAAGATCCATGACGCCCACGGGTTCCATCGCAGCGCCGCAAGCATGCCGGCTAAAGGCCCTTCCCGATCTGGGATATCAGGCAATACGGTTGGCTTGTTTGTCGCCAAGCCGGGGGGCAGTTCACCCGCCCCGAGAAGAACGACACGGTCGGCCAGCGGGTTGACAACCTCCACGGCATGCTCAAGCCATGTCCGGCCATTCACCCTCAACAGGTGCTTGGGGCTTCCCATTCGGCTGGCCTTTCCTCCCATGAGAATGCCCGCATAAACCGGGGTTGCCTGACACATGTCAACTAAATGCTGTTCGATCACTTTCAGAATCAATCCGACACGGTCCGCGGAGCGGCCAAGAACCAAGCTGGCGCTTTTTGCAAAGGGCGACGACTCTTTCTCCGCCTTTTTCAGCCAGATCTTGAGCGGAAAATCCGTGTCCTTATGTCCTTCAACAAGAATCACATCATACCTGACCGCTCCCCAGCGGACAGCTTCCGCAAGAGAAAACCGGTGCCGGCAGTCGTGACCTCTGAAAAAAGTCTGGTCCGGGCCCCGCATCAGCACATCCGCGCCGGCCCGGAAAAACCGGTCAGAATCCTTTCCCTCGCGGTCCACCTGCACGCCATGAACATCATGCTTGAGAACCAGAATCCTGAGCTTCCGCGACAGCAGCCTCGGCACCAGCGCTTCGATCAGCGTGGTCTTGCCCGCCCCGCTGAATCCGCAGATTCCGATGACAGGCACATGCGAAGGTATTTCCCCGACAGGTTCAGCACTCATGACAGTCACTCTTGTTTGGAGGTGGACCGGCCACACTCAGACGGATCGCCACGCAACTTGGCAAGCCCGTGCGCAAGAGCAGGAAGCACGGCGTCGATATTCTCGACCGCCGCCCTCTCGGATCCCGGCACGCTCAAGACCAGAGTCGTCCCTCGTATGCCCGACTTGCACCTCGACAACATGGCATGCGGTGTCTTCTGGCGAGAAGCTTCACGCATGGCTTCATCCAGCCCTGGTGTCGCGCGCTCAATGACCGCTTCGACCGCCTCCGGCGTGACATCACGCAACGCAAAGCCGGTGCCGCCGACAGCCACAATCACATCCATCGAATGGCCGTCGCAATAATGCTTGAGGCGCTCAATCAGGCCGTCTTTTTCGTCAGGAATGATCTCTGTCTTGTAAATGTGCGCCTTCAAACTCTCCCTCAGCCGGTTGGCGACAGCAGGCCCTGCCGTATCCACGGTCTCGCCGCGCGAGCAACGGTCGCTGACCGTCAAGACAACGGCCTGAAAAACATCGCGCGAGACACGCTCAAGGATTTCCACCGCATCACCTGTCGCCACTTCGCCGCCGCGCAAAACTCTGCCAAAAACACCGAGGCGGGGCATGATGCAATCGCCCGTCTGCTGGTAAATCGCGCACCGGCTGTGGCAGACCTTGCCCAGTTGTGTGATGGCGACGACGGCTTCCTGGCCGAACTGAAGCCGACTCCCCAGGCCCAGGCTTGCCAGATCGACAGCAGACACAACCATGTTTTCGGCAAAATCGCCGAATTTCAAATCAGGCAAACTGCTTTTCTTCACGCCTTCAACATCGTCGAGCGCGAGCATACTCACCTGCCGATGCCAGGGTCCTGCATGTGCGTCCCCCGCGATGCCGTGTCCGGAAATCAAGCGGCCCGACTGAACAGGGCTTTTTTTCTCACCTTTCTTACTGCTGACACAAACGGCCTCGATTTTTCCCATCTTGTTCCCTCCTGTATAGGCGTGGTCTCGCCGGAATCCCTGCGCTTTTCTTGCTTACGTCACCTGCCAACGCCCCGATTTTCCACCGGTTTTTTCAAGCAGCCTGACCGGCCCTATGGTGATGCCCTTGTCCGCCGACTTGCACATGTCGTACACGGTCAGCGCGGCCACGGCTACGGCCGTCAGGGCTTCCATCTCCACGCCGGTTTTTCCTTCGCACGTCACATGGCTCCTGATGCAGACCGCCGAGCCGGAAAAGGTGACATCGACCTCCACGACTTCCAGCACAAGCGGGTGGCACAGGGGGATCAGGCTTGAGGTCTGCTTGGCCGCCATCATCCCGGCTATCCTCGCGGTTTCAACAACATTCCCCTTTGCGACGGCTCCCTGTTTCTTGAGTTTGGCCGCAAGCGTGGAGCCGACCTCCACCCAGGCCTCGGCTCGGGCGGCGCGCGCGGTGGGGGCTTTGGCGCCCACATTGACCATCCTGGCCTGCCCGTCCGGGGTTCGTTCGGAAAAAACTGTTCCCGGCGGCGGGCTTCGCCGTTTCACGGGTTGGATGATTTTCTTAATGGCCATTTTCTTTGGTCCCTTTTTTTATTAAGCCATTAAACCAGCAACCAGGCCCTGAACCCACC
>CAZXVN010000441.1:0-4160 GCA_964643945.1 uncultured Lentisphaeraceae bacterium
CGGCGGGCTTACCTGGGGCCTGATGATCCGCTATCTGGGCATTGGGCTGGGTCTGGCGATCGGCTGCGGGCTCTGCTCGGCGACCGGGACGCTGATCCCGCCGATCGTGACCGGCAAGGCGGCTGAACTGGTGAAGGACACAGGTTCGATTGTGGTGCTGCTGGGCGTCTTCGGCTCGCTCGCGGGCATCGCGTTCGTCGGCTTGGCCGGCCAATCCAAAGAGGGCGAGCTTTCCGAGGAGCAGAAGAAGAAAGCGGTGGCGGAGTTTGATTTCAAGAAGGGCATGCTGGTCGCGCTCTTTTCGGGCATCGCCAGTGCGGGCATGAACTTCGGGTTGCAGAGCGGCGGCGTGCTGCAGGAGGCGGCGGTGCGCGGCGGCACGCTTGCCAAGTGGCAGGGCATGCCGGTCCTGGTGGTGGTGCTGTTGGGCGGCTTTGCGGTCAATACGGTCTGGTGCCTGATGCAGAACGTCAAAAACAAGACGCTGGGCGATTACACCAACGCCCGTACGCCGATTGTGACGAACATCTTTTTCGCGGGTTTGGCGGGCGTGATCTGGGCCATGCAGTTCGTGTGTCAGAAGGTGGGCGAGCCGGCCATGGGAGAGATGGCCTACATCGGTTTCGCGATTGTGATGGGGTCTGCGATTTTCTTCAGTTCGCTGGCGGGCTTGATTTTGGGCGAATGGAAGGGCGTCGGGCAGCGCACCAAGCTGCTGCTGGGCATGGGGGTCGTGACCTTGCTGGTGTCGTTCGGCGTGATCTCCTATGGCAACAAACTCAAGGAGCAGGGGGCTCAGCCTGGTGCGCAGGCGGAGTCAGCCGTGAAGAACGTGCTGGAGTCGGCGGAAAAGATACAGAAGTAGGCGTCAGAGCTTGAGCCACGCCGACACCTCGGCGAGGCTGCGCAAGACCGGGGCACCGCTACGCGCGAGACGCGCGTAGGACTGGTGCCCTTGGGCTATCAGGAGGCAGCGCACGCCGAGGGCCTCGGCCACTTCGTGGTCGTGCAGCGAGTCGCCGACCATCAGGACGGATTCCGGCGGCAGCCCGAGGCGCGAGACCAGCGTGCGTCCCAACTCCAGCTTCGAGTGACCGTACAGGTTGTCGACACCGACGATGCGGTCAAAATAGCGCGTGATCCCGCAGGCTTCCAGCATGGCGCTGAGAATGGACTGTTCCGATGCCGACAGGACAGATTGTCCGATGCCAACCTGATGGATGTAGGCCAGGGCGCGTGCGGCGTAGTCGTGCAGGCGGATCGAGGGGTCGGCTAGAAACAGGTCGTGAAACTCGCGCGCCACGGCAGCCCAGTCTTCCTGTTCGATATTGAACCCGATCAGGCGGTAAAAGTTGATCACCGGAAACCCGAAGAGTTCGCGGTAGGCGGGGAGTCCGATCTGCGGCAGATGTCGCGTCGCGAGCATGGCGTTGATGGCATTGACGCCCGCCTGAGTGTCGTCAAGCAGAGTGCCGTTCCAGTCCCAGATGATGTGCTGTAGGCGCATAGTGGGCGCGAGAGGGGGGAGATGGCGAAACCGTGCATGAATGGTCAAAACGTGAATCAGCATAGCAAACGGCGCCGCATGCCGACAACGCGGAAGATCCGGTCCCGGCGCGTTGGCGCGTTTTGGAACCGTTGGGTCTTTATTACAAACCGGTGATCGTCTATACTCTACACCGTTGTGCGAATGGCCCGCTGTTTCAGGGCCGCAGGACAAGGACGCCAATATGTTACACGATCCGAGCCACCATACACCCGCGCCGCAGGCCGTCGAAGTTGCGCTCAAGCAACAGGACCGCGACGTTTTACGACGTCTGGCCGCCGCCCTGGCCGAGGTTGCCGCGCTGCCGGTCCACCGGGAGAAGGCGCGGCTCTGGCAGCGCCTCAACGATCTGCAGTCCGCGCGCCCCATGGTGTGGATCAACGAGATCTGCTGGAACGAAATGGACGTCAACGGCGAACTGACGCTGACGTGCGAACACCCGTGGGCCCGCGACCAGGAACGCGAAATCCGGCGGACGCTCTACCAGTGGCGGCATCTGCCGGGCGACATGGTCGTCAGCGACTACCTGACATGCCCGCTGCTGTTCCACAGCACCGACTTCGGCATCGTTGAGGACGTCGACATCGTCAAGACGTCCGAGGACAGCGACGTGGTCTCGCGGCACTTTAACGTGCAGATCAGGGATTTCGACGACCTCGATAAGATCCGGATGCCGCAGGTCAGCCATGACCCGCGTGCAACCGAGTTGCACTATCAGGCCATGTGCGACGTCTATGGCGGGATCATGCCGGTCAGGAAGGTCGGCCAGACTCACATCTGGTTCACGCCGTGGGACTTTCTGATCCGCTGGTGGGGGGTCGAGCAGGCCATGACGGACCTGATCGACCGGCCGGAACTGGTACATGCGGGCGTCGAGCGTATGGTGGACGCGTGGCTGGTGGAACTGGACCAGTTGGAGCGGATGAACCTGATCGCGCTCGACTGCGACAACACCCGCATCGGATCCGGCGGCTACGGCTACACGGGCCGGCTGCCCGGCAAGGACTATGACCCGGACTGGGTGCGGCCGCACAACATGTGGGGCTGTTCCAACGCGCAGATTTTTTCTGACGTCTCGCCACACATGCACTGGGATTTTGCGATCGAGCATGACCTTCGCTGGCTCAAGCGCTGGGGGCTGGTGTATTACGGCTGCTGCGAACCGCTGGGCAACAAGATCGGGCTTCTGCGCCGCATCCCTAACCTGCGTAAGATATCCGCCAGCCCGTGGTGCGACACGCGGCAGATCGTGGAGCAGGTGGGCGGCGATTACGTCCTGAGCCGGAAGCCGAGCCCCGCTATCTTTGCGGAGGACGGCTGGAGTCCGGACCGCGCCCGCGCCGATTTGACCGCCTTTCTCGATCAGGCCCGCGGCGGGTGCCACGTTGAACTCATCATGAAGGACATTTCGACGGTGCGCGGCCATCCGGAGCGCCTGTGGGACTGGGCACGGATCGCCCTGGAGGTCGCGCATGAATACGCACAGTGACCCGTCTTTGCCAAGCAAGAGCCTCAGCGGCATGTTCCGGACGGCGGACGGCACCAGCCACCTGATCACCTTTCTGCTGGTCTGCTGCCTGTTCTGCCTCTCCGGCCTTTGCAACGGGATGATCGACGTGCTGAACAAGCATTTTCAGAATTCGCTGGACGTGTCCAAGGCCCAGTCCGCTCTCGTCCAAGGGTTCTGGTACGGCGGCTACTTCCTGCTCGCGCTCCCGGCGGGACTTTTCGCCCGCAGGTTCGGCTACCGGGGCGGCATTCTCTTCGGCCTGACGGTCATCACGGTCGGCTGCGTCTGCTTTGTTCCGGTGACGAAAATCGTGGGCTCGCAAATGACGGTTTTCAGCGTGTTCCTGCTGGCGCTCGGCCTGGTGGCGTGCGGCTTCACCTTCATTGAGACGATCGCCAATCCGTACGCCACGGTGCTCGGGTCGCCGGACGCCGGCGTGGCCCGCATCAACCTCGCGCAAAGCTGCAACGCGGTCGGCTGGATCTTCGGGCCGATCCTGGGCGGCTCTTTCATCCTCTCCAAGACGGGTGAGGCCAACACCAGCAACGCCAGCCTCTACATCCCGTACCTGATCGTGGCGGGGATCGTCGCGGTGCTGATCGCAGCCTTCGCGTTCGCTCCGGTGCCTGAGCTCCACGCCCAGAACGAGACCGGGTCGGGCGCGGACGGTCAGGAGTCCGCCCGTCCCCTATTCAAGGAATGGCACTTCGTGCTGGCCGTCGCTTCCCAGTTTCTGTACTGCGCCGCGCAGACCGGCATTTTCAGTTTTTTCATCAACTATGTGAAGGACCCCGGCTACATGCCCGCGTTGCCTGCCGGGGTCGCCGGGCTGTTGCCGGACAACATGAAATACCTTGAGGGCGGGGCGTGGCACATCACGGAATATTGCGCCAGCGCGATGCTTTCCATGGCATTCATCTTCTTTACGGTCGGGCGGTTTTCCGGCAGCGCGATCCTGCGGTTCGCGCCCGCGCACCGGGTGCTGGGCATCTACGCCTTGTGCAATGTCGTGCTCATGGCGCTGATTTTCCTCGGGCTGGGCTGGCTCTCGGTGGCCGCGCTGATCCTGAGTTTCTTTTTCATGTCGATCATGTACCCCACGCA
>CAZXVN010000442.1:0-3634 GCA_964643945.1 uncultured Lentisphaeraceae bacterium
GATGCTGGCGAAAGACCGGAACCTCCGTCACCGTGACTGGAAGTTGCTGATAGCGGACTTGAACCGGGTGCGCGAAGGTCAATTGCCGTGGGCCGCGCTCCTTCCGCCGCTGGGTAGCTCAATGAAGAGAAATCAGGAATAAAGAAGCGGGGCGGACGATGCGGTGCGGGCGGATCATTCACGACGGCGCGGTGTGGGTAGAGAGGGCGGAACGCGCCTCGTCGCTTGTTGAGCGGTTGCGCGGGTTGTTGGGACGCCCCGCGCTTGGATCTGGGGCTGCTTTGCTGATTGACCGGTGTGGCGCTATCCATACGGTTGGGATGCGGTTCGCGGTTGACGCGGTGTTTCTTGACCGGGCGTGGCGTGTCGTGCGCATCCTCCAGAAGGTTCGACCCGGACGGCTGATGGTTTACGGCGGCTGGCGCGCCACACGTGTGCTGGAGTCCGAAGCGGGCTGTTTGGATGTGGCGCGGTTGCAACGGGGTGAGACGCTCGTGTGGGTTGCTCAAAGCGAGAGCAAGGAATAAGCGAAGGGGACTCTTGATCGTGCCGGACACACCGCAAATGCGACCGCCTTTGATTGAGTTGCGGGGGCTTGCCAAAATTTACGAGGCGGGCGGCACGCAGATTGACGCGTTACGTCCCACCGATCTGACGGTGCAGCAGGGCGCGTTCCTGACGGTCATGGGGCCGTCCGGCTCCGGCAAGTCGACGTTGCTCAATCTGTTCGGGCTGCTGGTACGCCCGACTGCGGGTGTGTATCGGCTAGAGGGCCGTCCGGTGTCGGGCTTGAACGATGACGCCACTTCGGCGGTGCGCTGCCGCACCATCGGCATGGTTTTCCAGTCCTTTAATCTGCTGTCGCATCTGACGATCCAGGAGAATGTCTGCGTGCCCATGCAGTACGCGGGCCTTTCGCGTTCTCGGATGCGTAAGCGCGCCACCGAGCTGCTGGATCAGCTCGGTCTGACTGGCCGTTACAAGTCGCGCCCGACACAGCTTTCGGGCGGACAGTGTCAGCGGGTGGCGATCGCGCGGGCGCTGGCGAACGATCCGCCAGTGATCCTTGCGGACGAGCCGACCGGCAATCTGGACGAAAAGACCGGCCAGGAAGTGCTGGAGATCTTTGAAGAGTTGCACCACCTGGGCAAGACCATCATCATGGTGACGCACAATCCGGTCTACCGGAAGTATGCGACGCAGTCAGTGACCCTGCATGACGGGAGGGTGACCGAAGCGTGAACACCTTTGAAATGGCGGTCACCGTTTACGCGAGCCTGACGCGGCATCTGATCCGCTCTTTGCTCGCCACGCTCGGCATCGTGCTGGGTATTGCGGCAGTTGTCGCAATGTTGGCGATCGGCGAGGGCGGGCGTCGAGAGGCGCTGCGGCAGATTGAGTCACAGGGCGTGGACAACAGCAGGCTGCGGTCGATCAAGCCGGCCGAGGGCAATGTTCAGGAGAGCTCGCGCTCCTTTACACTGCCGTACGGGATTACGCAAGCGGACTTCGATCATATCCGGAATGTGTTCGAAAATGTACGGTTGCTGGTGCCGGTGATGGACGTTCGCCGTGATATTTACCAGGGGCAGAACACCACCGATATTGAGCCTGTGGCGACCATCCCCGAGTTTCTGGAGGCGACGCGGTGCCGTCTGGTCGACCAGCGCAGCCGCTTTCTGACGCCGAGCGACGGCAAGGTGCTTGATCCTGTGTGCGTGGTGGGCGTGAAGGCGGCGCGCCGCCTGTTCGGCCATCAGGACCCGATCGGAAAAACGGTCGTCATCGGCAATGTCTCGTTTAGGGTGGTCGGCTTGATGGAGAGTCCGAACGGCGGACGGCTGGCCGGACAGTACGAATTGAACCACATCGTTTGCATGCCGCTCGAGACGGCACGCTCGTTGTGGGGCGGCATCACGATCCGGATGGGGCGCGGCGTGGCGGAACAGGTGGATTACGATTTCCTGTATGTGGCGGCCAAGGAGGTTGATGCGATTCCAGGCACGGCGGGGCGGTTGCGTGCCTATCTGAAGTCGGTGCATACGCAGTCGGATTACGAGGTGCAGGTGCCGTATGAACTGTTGATGAGCACGCGCAAGACGCAACGCATCTTTACGATTGTGATGACCTCCATCGCCGCGATCTCCTTGCTGGTGGGCGGCATCGGCATCATGAACATCATGCTGGCGAATATCTTCGAACGGACGCGCGAGATCGGTGTGCGACGCGCGCTGGGAGCGCGCAAGCGCGACATCCTCTGGCAATTTCTCGCGGAGTCGGTGTTGTTGACCTCGATCGGCGGCGCCTTGGGAGTGGGATTGGGTATCGTGACGGCGTCCGTAGCGGAGATGGTCTCGCGCATGGGCGGAGAGACCGGGCTCACGGCGGTGGTCACTTCGGAGTCGTTGATCATCGCGCTGCTGGTTTCAGTGGTTACGGGGATCACGTTCGGCACACATCCGGCATGGAAGGCCGCGCAGTTGGACCCGCTTACCGCGCTTCGCCACGAGTAGGGCACGGAATGATCAGAGCCCCCTCGCGCAACGGAAGCCGACGTCGTAGTTCCCGTGTTTCGGGTTGCTGCTGTTGCGATCCGCGCAACGCGCGCGGGCTGCGTCACCGTTCCACGAGCCGCCCCGCAGTACCCGGAACGTGCCGCTGGAGGATCCTGTTGGGGCGCTGCCCGGCGAACTCGCGTAATACTCTTCGTTGTGCCAGTCCCAACACCATTCAAACACGTTTCCCGCCATGTCGTAGAGGCCGTACCCGTTCGGCGCGAAAGAGCCGGCCGGACTTGTGTAGGGCGTGTCCCCGGTTCTGTAGGAAGGGTGATGGGTCGTGGTCGGACTGGTGTCGTAGCTGAAGGAGGCAGGCGCAGCATTATAATTTGCCCGCACATGCTGAATCGTGTTTGCATCGCCCCACGGGAACCGCCGGCCGGCCGTGCCGCCGCGCGCCGCCTTCTCCCACTCGGCTTCGGTCGGAAGCCGGTACCCGCCCGCACTCCAGTTGCACCCGCCGACAAAGTCCCCGCTCGTGTAAACGGTTCCGTTCGCGTTGGTGTAACACGGCGTGAACCCATCCTTTACACTGCGCGCATTGCACCACTTGAGGGCGTCGTACCAGTAGACCGTATGCACGGGATGGTCGCTTGCCTTGCCCGATCCGGCGTTGTCGAACGCATACCCCTTGGCCATGGCCCACGTGTAAACCTCGTCCCACTTTGCCTTGGTCACCTCGGTCTTGTCCATGTAGAATGCGCTCAGGGCCACCGTATGCTGGGGCACCGCACCCACGATGGCCTCGTGCCCGGCATTGGTTGTCGCGCCCATCACAAAACTGCCCGCCGGTATCAGCACCATGTCGCCGGAGGCCGGCTGGAGGCTGCCCGCAGCCACCAGCCGCTGTTCGATGTCTGCCAGCCGCTGTTGATTGACCAGCACCTCCTGCTTGGCTGCCTGCACATCCGCAAGGGTGTTCGTGAGCTTCTGATAGAGTTCCTCCAGCGTGTGCATGGTAGGTTCCGGCGCGCCCGGAGGGGTCAAACTCCCCGCCCGTACTCCACTCGCCCACAACAACCCCGTAGCGATGGCCGCCATGATCGCCCCTGTGCCTGTCTTCAGCGTGTTGCTGG
>CAZXVN010000443.1:0-8514 GCA_964643945.1 uncultured Lentisphaeraceae bacterium
CTGCCGCGCCCGCTGTGTTTCCCTCCGCGTTCATACCCCATCCCTTTTCTGGTTACGCCTGCCTGGCATCCGTCGCAACCTGCGCCGCACGCGACGCGAGCGGCTGAACCGTCCGAAGCACCTCTGCGAGGAATTCGCCCCGGATCGGTTTGGAAAGGTAATCGTTCATCCCGCCCAAGAGATACCGTTCACGGTCTCCCTTCATCACATTCGCGGTCATCGCGACAATCCACGGCTGATTTTCAGCAGGCACCTCTTTCCGGATCTGGCTCGTCGCCTGCAAGCCATCCAGTTCAGGCATCAGAACGTCCATCAGAATCAGATCATAGGGGGTGCGTTTCGCCGCAGCCACCGCATCGCTGCCGTTTGCGACTACATCGACACGATACCCGAACTTAGCCAGCGTACTCGCGACCACCTTCTGGTTAGCGATGTTGTCCTCCGCTAACAAAATCTGAAGCGGATACCGCTTGGCGGTCTCTCCGTCAAACGGCATTTGCAGCTGCTTGGCCTTGTCATCTTGAGGCACCGGGGGCGCGCCCAAGAGGTTGGCGAGGGCATCGTGCAGACGTGACGCAAAAACGGGTTTGGAGAGGCATGCATCAATCCGGGCTCGCTCGCCGCCGGTCACATGATCGCCCATCGGCAAGAGCACAATCAACGGAAGCTTGTCCTGTCCCGGCCGCGAACGGATCGCGTCAACAAGCTTCAAGCCGCTCATTTCCGGCAGGGTAGCGTCCAACACCCCCAGATCGAACGGTCCCGATGTCTCCAGGCAGTCGAGTGCGGCTTTTCCAGAAGTCAACGCCGCAGGAATCATCTTCCATGCCTCGGTCTGGTGCTTCAGAAAGTCACAGCTCGCCACGTTATCGTCAACAATCAAAACCCGTTTTCCGGCCAAAACGCCAAGGGTCCTCATGACAGCAGGGGGGTCCGCCGCAGTGGCGCGCGTAACCCTGATCGAGAAACGGAAGGTGGCCCCCTGCCCCGGAATCCCCTGGCTCTCCACCGACATCTCGCCCCCCATCAGCTCGCACAATCTTTTGCTGACGGCCAAGCCAAGCCCTGTGCCGCCCAAACGCCGCGAAGAGGAGGCGTCAACCTGACTAAACGCTTGAAACAGCTTGCTCTGCTGTTCCAGAGGAATGCCGACCCCCGAGTCGCGCACGGCAAAATCCAGTTGAGACGGGTCGTTGTCACCTGTCTGCCCGGTCACCGATATCACGACTTCGCCCCGCTCCGTAAACTTGATCGCGTTGCCCAGCAGGTTGACCAGAACCTGACGGAGACGTCCGACATCGCCGATCCACGTCGGCGCAAGGTGCTCATCAATCTGGCAGATCAGTTCTAGTTTTTTCTTCGTTGCCGCAGGTGTGACCAGTCGCACCGCTTCCTCCACACAGCGTTGCAGCACGAACGGCTCGGCCTCTGCAACCATTTTGTCGGCTTCGATCTTCGCGAAGTCGAGAATGTCGTTGACCACCGCCAACAGTGCCTCGCCGCTCACGCGGATGGTTTCGGCAAACTCCTGTTGCTCATCGGTCATCGCCGTCTTCATCAGCAGATCGGTCATTCCGATGATTCCGCTCAAGGGCGTACGTAACTCATGACTCGCGCTTGCGATGAAATGCCCCTTCATGACATCGGCGCGCTGGAGCTCCTCCTGAAGCCGCTTCAGCTCGATCGTCGTTTTTTTGCATTGTCGCCGGATACGGTCAACCCAAGCCACGGCACCAAGAAAAAGCAGCAATAAAACAGTCCATCCGATCAGTGCCAGATCATAACTGAAAGAAGCTTGGGCCATACGTCTCTACCCGAGTTCATCGCGTTGCCAACACCTGTTCAACACCGCTCTTATGCCGGAAAACATACTAAACCACGCGGATTGCGTCAACGCCAAAGCTCAACCGAGACACGCGGGGCGGGCGTCCTTCGAACAGCTTTCGGGGAGGGGGGGGCAGATCGTGTGAGACTGACACTCACACCCCGGCGTCAAATCCCGTAAATACGCGCCTCAAGCGCGGCACGCATGGCAGCCGTATCGGCCGCCAGACCCGTCCAGATGGAGAACGCGGCTGCGCCTTGATGAACCAGCATACCCGCACCGTTCAGCACGTCCGCGCCGGCTTCCAAGGCCGAACGCATGGTCGGCGTGACACGTGCGGTATAGACCAAATCATACAGCAACTGCCCCTTGTGGAAGGCGTCCGAAGACAGTGGCGGCCTGTCGCCCGCGTGCAGGCCGGCCGGCGTACAATGCACGACGAGGTCGCAATCGCGGCTGTAACGCGCCCACACATCCGGCTCGTCCGAAAGCACATCCACCTGCGCGACCGCATCGGGAAAACGCTCCCCGATCTCCTCCGCCAACATCTTGGCTTTCGGCACAATCAGATCAGCCAGCCCGATTTTGCCTGCACTCTCGATGGCGCAGGCGATCGCAAGCGCGCGGCCCGCGCCGCCGCACCCGAGTATCAGCACACGCCGCCCCTCCGGCGTCACGCCCCGACTTTCCTTCAGATCCGTCAAAAAACCCGTGGCGTCCGTGTTGAAACCCGTGCTGCCCTGGGCGTCAAAACGCACCGTGTTGACCGCGCCGTACAGCCGCGCCGAGGCATCGAGAACCCCCATCAACGGCACCGCCGCCTGCTTGTGCGGAATCGTCAGGTTGAGCCCGTCGAAGCCCTCAAGGCGGCACTCCGCCAGCCGGGCGGCCAACTCATCCGGCGGCACGTCGAAGCAGACATACTCCGCCCGGAGGCCCAGCGCCAGAAACGATGCCGCATGCATCACCGGCGAGAGCGAATGCCGCACCGGATGCCCGAACAGGCCAAACCGATAAGCATGTTCCATACAGGCCGTCCTTTCCTGGGCGCTATTTCGCGTGCTCATGATCGACCACTTCGCGACCCACTGCGATCACGCCGGAACGCGAGATATCAATGATCGCATAGGGCTTGAGCAACCGCAGGAAATCAGCCACGGTTTCCTGATTACCCACCATCTGAATGGTCACCGAATCCTCCTGCACCGCCACCACACGCGCCAGGAAAAGCGCGGCGAGATCCACGATCTCCGCACGCGCATGATGATTAACCGTCGCCACGCGCACAAGAATCAACTCGCGATCCAAATGCCGGCGGTTGGTCATATTGACCACCTCGATCACGTCGATCTGCTTGGAGAGCTGGTGCGTCACCTGCGTGATCACATGCGCGTCCCCCGGCACCACAATGGTCATCTTCGACACCGAAGGATCGGCCGTAGGCCCCACATTCAGGGTTTCGATGTTGTAGCCGCGGCCCGAGATGAGTCCCACGATACGCGCAAGCACGCCGGGCTGGTTTTCCACGAGACAGTTGATAATGTGTTTCATAACTTTCATTGCTCTCACTCAAAGTCTGACCGCTTTTGCACAATCGCCTTCCGCCTGTCAACCGGCTTCCTACACCGTGCGGTTGATCATTTCGGCCACATGCGAGCCAGGAGGGATCATCGGGAACACGTTGGCCTCGGGCGACACGACACACTCAATCACCCATGTCTTGCGGCTCGCAAAGGCCTTGGCCAAGGCGGGGGCCACCTCTCCGGGCTTGGTGACGCGACACGCACACGCACCGTGCGCCTCGGCCATCATCACGAAGTCGGGCAAATACCGCTTCGCTTCCGGAATGTGCTCGTTCGGCGCACGCTCGTGCTGGCTCAGCATCACGCCGCAGTAACGCCGTCCGTAGAACAGCTCCTGCCACTGCCGCACCATGCCGAGATACCCGTTGTTGATGATCACCACAACGATCGGCAACTGATGCTCTACCGCCACGACCAGCTCTTGAAAGTTCATCTGCACGCCGCCGTCACCCGTGATGCACACTATCAGCTCATCTCTGCGCCCGAACTGTGCACCGATACAGGCTGGCAGCCCGAACCCCATGGTTCCGAGCCCGCCGGAAGAGATGAAGTTGCGCGGCCGCGTGTAGCGGAAAAACTGCGTCGCCCACATCTGGTGCTGACCCACGTCGGTCGTGATGACCGCCTGCCCTTTGCTGACCTCATGGATCTGCTCGATCACATATTGCGGCATGATCACATCGCCCTGTTCGGGATAGGCAAACGGAAAGCTCTCTTTCCAGCGCTGTACCTGTTCGAGCCACTCGGCGTGGTCGGCCGCCTTCACGAAAGGCAGCACCCCCTCAAGCACCGGCTTCACGTAACCATGAACGCCCAGATCGGCCCGCATGCTCTTGCCGATCGATGAACGATCAATGTCGACATGCACGATCGTGGCCTTGCCGGCGAACGCCGAAATCTTGCCGGTCACACGGTCGTCAAACCGAGCCCCCGCCGCGATCAGCAAATCGCAGTGGTCAACCGCATAATTTGCAGCCACGCTCCCGTGCATGCCCACCATACGCAACGACAGCGGATCTTCCTCAGAGAACACCCCCATCGCCATCAGCGTGGTGCAAACCGGGATGTTGGCCTTGTGCGCAAGTGCGGACAAAGCCTCTGCGGCACCGCCGTTGACCGCCCCGCCACCCACATAGAGCAGCGGACGCGAAGCACGGTTGATCAGGTCGGCAAACTGTGCAATCTCCGCAGGATTGATCGGCACGTCCGGATGATACGCCCGCATCGAGACATTCTCCGGAGGCAACGCGAAGGTCTTCTGCTTCTGGATGTTCTTGGGAATGTCGATCACGACCGGTCCAGGTTTGCCCGTAGTCGCAATGTAGAACGCCTTGGCGATGATGCCAGGCAGTTCGTCTGCATCGCGCACCAAAAAGTTGTGTTTGGTCACCGGACGCGTGATGCCGATGACATCCGCTTCCTGAAAGGCGTCATTGCCGATCATGTTCAGCGCCACCTGACCGCAGATACACACAAGCGGGATGCCGTCCATGTAGGCCGTAGCCAAGCCGGTCACCGTATTCGTCGCACCCGGCCCCGAGGTCACGAGGCAACACCCCGGCTTGCCCGTGGCCCGCGCGTAACCGTCCGCCATATGGACCGCGCCCTGTTCATGACGCGAAAGAACGAACTGGAAAGGCGCGTCGTAAAGCGCATTGAAGATGTCCAAGACCGCACCGCCCGGATAACCGAAAAGCACCTCGCACCCCGCGCTCGCCAAGCCGTCGATGACGCACTGCGCGCCGGACTTTTGGAGTTGAGCCGGATCCGTTGTTGTGTCTGCTGTCTTGTCTTTCATGGTTTCCCCGTTCGCCTGTTACTTGAAGAATACAAAAAACCGCCGTTTAAAGCTGCGGCGGGTTTCTGCTTCCAGTCTGAAATCGCAGCTCCGATTTCATTCCTCAAGAGCCCGCCTCGCACACCGTCCTGTTCAGATAACCCGTCGTGCCCCTATTTCTTCTTTTTCGGAAGCTTGCGCGTCAGATCCAAGAAGGGCGCATACTTCAACGCGTCCTCTGAAATCATCGCCCCATCTGTCTCGGGCATTCCCGCTGCTGCGCCGCCCACGCCAGACGGCTGCCACGCCCCTCTGGGCTCAGGCCGCAGAATGTCCCACAGACACTGCTTGAACCGGGCAACCCCGGGATGGCCGGGATCAATCGCCGAAATCGGGAGCGGTGTGACACCCGTCTCTTGGATGAACCGCGGCAGGTTCTCAGCCGCAGCGTCCTCGTCCATCTTGTTGGCCAGCACCAACGCCGGTCGTTTGAGCAGCTCGTCATTGTGCTGTTCAATCTCGCGCAGGAGCGTCAGATAGTCCTGCCACGGCTGCCGATTGTCGGTGCCTGCCATATCAATGATATAGACGAGCACGCGCGACCGCGCCAGATGCTTCAGGAAGTCGATGCCCAGCCCGACACCGGCAGACGCGCCTTCGATGATCCCCGGCACGTCAGCCACACGCAGTTGAGAGAAGTCGGGATAGCGGATCGTACCCACAATCGGATTCAGCGTGGTAAACGGATAACTGGCGATCTTGGGATGCGCGTCGCTGACGCAGGAGAGGAGCGAAGATTTGCCTGCATTCGGAAAACCGAGCAGCCCCGCATCGGCGATAATCTTGAGCTCAAGCCGAAGGCGAAACTCTTCGCCCACATCGCCCGGCGTGTGTTCAGTCGGCACCTGATGCGTGGAGGTGCGGAAGTGGACGTTGCCGAGCCCGCCCTTGCCGCCCTGCGCGATGACGACCTCTTGGCCGTGCTCCACGACATCGGCCAGCTGCACGCCGCTCTCTGCGTCAAACACGGAAGTGCCGCACGGCACCCGCACGACCAGATCCTTGCCCCTGCGGCCAAACATCTTTTGCCCGCGCCCGGCAACCCCGTCCTCGGCGAAAAGCTGAGGTGCGAAATAGAGGGCAATCAGGGAGTCGACGTCGTGATCCCCCTTAAAAATGACATGGCCCCCACGACCGCCATCGCCGCCGTCAGGGCCACCTTCGGGGACACATGCTTCACGCCGGAAACTGCTACTTCCATCGCCGCCTTTTCCCGCGCGCGCATGCACCCCAACATGATCTACAAACTTTCGTGTCTTCACGGGACTGTTCGCGAACGGGGCGGACAGCCTTACTTCGCCGCGACTGCGGGAAGAATGCTGACCATGGCACCGTCTTTCTGAAATTTAACGGAACCGGCCACTAAAGCGAACAGCGTAAAATCACGGCCACAACCGACATTCGTGCCAGCGTGGACCTTGGTTCCGCGCTGCCGGATGATAATCGAACCCGCACTCACAACCTGCCCGTCATAGCGCTTGACGCCCAGCCGCTTCGAGTTGCTGTCGCGACCGTTTCTTGCTGCTGCTGCACCTGCCATAGATCACTCTCCTTGCTGAAACCGGGATCACATGACCCCGTTTCAAGTTGCGCTTCAAACTGGGATTCCCAGCCGCTTAAGCGATCGACTTCACCGAGGCGACCGTCAACTCCTGACGATGACCGACCCGGCGCTGATAGCCCTTCCGGCGTTTCATCTTGAAGTTGATCAATTTGGGACCGCGCTTGTGCCCGATAACAGTAAGGACTACCTGAGCGCCCGTGACGTACGGCATGCCAATCTTCAGCTCTTTGCCATCCGAAAGAGCCAGAACCGTGTCCAATGTCACGTCACTGCCAGCCTCAGCTTCCAGACGTTCAATCTCCAATGTCGCACCCGTGGTTACACGATACTGCTTGCCACCGGTTGCTAAAACCGCATACGCATCCATGTTGTAATCCTTCATCAATAAGGAATCCGCCAGTCCCGAAAACCTTCAGCCGGCACGAATAGGGTTGATACTTTACCCAATTGCACCGTTCGCTGTCAAGCGGAGGCCACACCTTTTTTGCGGGCGGCAGCGCTCCCGCCCGACAACCCCTCGTTCAGGCTGCCCGTGCGATACCCTTGCAGATCCAGCGTCACATACCGGTAGCCCGCTGACTTGACGCCCCGCACCACGGTCGCGCGCAGGGCGTTGTCCAGCAGACACGGCAGCTCTGTGCTCGGCACTTCAATGCGCGCGACCTCACCGTGGTGCCGCACGCGGCATTGCACAAACCCCGCCCCGCGCAACGCCTCCTCGGCCCGCTCCACCTGCGCCAGCACCTCGGCCGTGACCGGTGTGCCGTACGGGATGCGCGAAGCCAGACACGCCATCGCGGGCTTGTCCGCGGTGGGCAGCCCCGCTTGTGCGGACAGGACGCGGATCTCAGCCTTCGTCAGTCCCGCCTCCAGCAGCGGGCTTTTGACGCCCAGTTCCTGAGCCGCACGCCGTCCCGGACGGTAATCGTCCGCGTCGTCGGCGTTATTGCCGTCCAGCACAACCGCAAAGCCCTTCTCGGCAGCGACCTTGGACACGAGTCCGAAAAGGTGCTTCTTGCAAAAATAGCAGCGGTCAACGGGATTCGCCGCATAGTCCGGGTCGCTCAATTCGCCGGTGTCAACCACGATGCATGGCGCACCCATCTCCTCCGCCAAGCGCAGCGCCTCCGCAAACTCCTTGCGCGGCAGGCTCGGCGTGTCCGCGATCACCGCCCACACATTCGCAGGCCCCAGCACATCCAGCGCCGCGTGCAGCAACAGCGTGCTGTCCACGCCGCCCGAAAACCCCAGCGCCACCCGCCCGTACCCGCGCAGCAGCGCGTGCAGTTTTTTTTCTTTTTCTTCCATTTCCACCATTCTTAATTCCGGCGGGACATCAACACATTGAGTGTCGAGCGTTCAACGTTAATGTCCACCGAACGACCGGCGGGGCAACCCTACAGAACCCGGTTGTCGATCAGGCGCGTCCTGCCGCAATACGCTGCGATCAACGCCACATTGCCATGCACCGCCTCGGCCACCGGCGCCAGCGTCTCCGCGTCCACGATCTCCACGTAATCGATTTTCAAGGCGTGCTTCTCCAGCACCTCGCCCATGCGCTGCCGCACCGTTTCTGCGGCACAGGAACCAGCAGCCACGGCCTCAGACGCAGCCTGCAGCGCGCGGCTCAGCCCCAGCGCGCGCGTCCGCTCCTCGCCGGCGAGATACACATTGCGCGAACTCATGGCCAGCCCGTCCGCCTCGC
>CAZXVN010000444.1:0-7388 GCA_964643945.1 uncultured Lentisphaeraceae bacterium
GCCCATGGCCTGATAAATCTCGCCGACGCTGTCGCCCACCCGCGGCGTCGGCGCGAGCGAGAGGTCCACCACGCCGAAGGGGACGTTCAACCGGCCGGCCACTTCGCGGCCGATCAGTTCGCCCGTGCGGGTGACGCGAAACGCGGTGTGCTTGATCTCCTCGGCGATCCGGTCGAGCGTCGCGTCGGGATAGCGGGCCAGGAGACGGTCGATCGCCCGTTTCACCACGCCGGGGCCGCTCACGCCAACGTTGATCACGCATTCGGGTTCGCCCGCGCCGAGCATCGCGCCGGCCATGAAGGGGTTGTCCTCGGGCATGTTGGCAAAGACCACGATCTTCGCCGCGCCGAACCCGCGCTGCGCACGGGTCGCCTGGGCCGTGGCGATGATCTGCCGCGCGGCCAGCCGGATCGCATCCACGTTCATCCCCGCGCGGGTGGTGCCCACGTTGATCGAGGCGCAGATCCGCGCGGTCTGCGCGAGCGCCTGCGGCAGCGCCTCCAGCAGCGTCCGCTCGCCCGGAGTCATCCCCTTGTGGACCAGCGCCGAGAAGCCGCCGAGGAGATCGATCCGGACCGCCGCGGCCGCCCGGTCCAGCGCCTGCGCCAGTTTCACCGCCGTCTCCACGGTGTGCCCTTCGAGAAGGATCGAGGCGGGCGAGATCGCGATCCGCTTGTTGACGATCGGCAGTCCGTATTTGGCCGACACCTCGTCGCAGAACGCCACATGGCAGCCCGCGAGGGCGACGATCCGGTCGTAAACGGCGCGCACCATCCCGTCGGGGTCGCGGCCGGCGCAGACGTTGAGGTTGATGCCGAGGGTGACGGTGCGCACGTCGAGATTCTCCTGCTCGACCATGCGCAGGGTGTCCAGAATGTCTTGGCGTGCGATCATGGCTCAATTCCCCGAAAGCAGATTGTGGATCGCGCCGATCTCGCTCGTGGCGCGGAAGATGTTCTGATGGCAGATCGACGCGCACAGCCCGCGCCGCGCCATCTCGGCGCGGAAGTCGGCCTGCACCTGCCGGAAGTCGGCCTCGGGCGGCAGGACGACCTCGGCGATGTAGACCACGTCGTCCTGTTCGCCCTCGACCATCCAATCGATAATGTTGATCCCCCGGTCGACAAAGAACTGACTGATGCCGTACACCGTCCCGGGGCGGTCCGGCCCGTGCGTGGTGACGACGTAGGTCGGCCCGGCGGGCAGCGGCGTGGGCGGCGGCTTGGCAAACGGCCGAACCGTGACGGCGGCATCCGCATCGAGCGCGCAGGTCAGCGCCGCCGACAGAGCCGCCGGGTCGGCGGGTCGCGCAAAAGCAACCGTGAACACCAGGCTGAAGAAGCCGTGAACGATGGTCTGGCGGATGACGACAATGTTGCCGCCCTGGTCGAAGACCACCCGCGTCACATCGCGAAGGATGCCGACGCGGTCGGGAAGAAGCACGGATATGATGGCTTGTTTCATGTCTGGCTCACGGCAGCGTCGGCGCGAATTCGGCGAGGGACAGGAACGTTTCCAGCGACGCCTGAAGCAGGCGGATGAATTGATAAGAAATTGCTTTTCGGCCTGCACCGTCCCGCGCAGGCCGGAATCATGCCTTAACCGCTGAAAGGTGCCGAATTTACGTCAAAAGCATGCCAGAAGCGGGGTAGACTGTCAAACACCAGCAATTCTGATTATGGCCGGCTGACACAGGCGACGGCCCACTAAAGTCGGTACTACAAACGAAATGCCCCACGTTGCCGTTTTTGCCGACCAGGTGACCATAATCCTTGGGATTGCTCTTGAGATAGGTCTCCATGGTCCCAGGGCTGCCCGCGAGTTGCCCGAAGCCGATCATGTTCGACTGGCCTGACATGATGAAGATTTTCAGTTTGCCATTGGCCGGAAGTGGTTTGCCAAAAACGGCGGATCCCAGCGCAATCGCCAGGAGAAAAACCGGCAGGGTTCGTTTGGACAGTTTGGTCATACTTGCCGTGGTCATTTTGTCTCCTTATTTCGGGGGTTGGAAAACACTTCTTGCACAAGCCTGTTATTTTCCGGGCTCGACTAACTCGCCTTTGTCGTTCCTGGCGGATTCGAGCGAGGCGCCGTGGAAGGCGCGCGCCAGCACGGCGATGTTGCGGTCGTCGCCCTGCAACTCGCTTACCGGGCGTGACAGGATTTCATCCAGCGGCACGAGTCCGCCGTTGTTGCGCGGCACGGTGAAGCCATAGAGACCGATGCCCGCCTTGAGCGCCTCCGGGACCACCTGGGTGGCGTCCTGTCCGTTCCATCGCGCGAGACAGGTGATGAGTCGGGTGTGCGGGCCGGTCATGGCTTTGACGGCGTCGATGCGCTTCATGTCGCCGCTCTCGTTCATCAGCCAGTCTGTCTCCTTGTACATGTCAGAGTTCACCATGTGCGGATGGGTCGTGTTGTTGCTGGTCAGCCAGACGATGCACTCCGGATTCGCGTCCTTGGCGGCCTTGCGGATCGCCTTCCAGCAGCGGTCAATCGCTTTGCGGCTATAGGCGAGGTATTGCGGCGATTTCTCGGTCAGTTGGTCCTCACCGGGGAAGGGCTCGCCCATGAGTTGCTTGTAGAGATTCTTCTCGCACCCCAGCCACTGGTTTGTGGTGGAGTCCCGATTCGGCATCCAGACCCAGTCAATCATAAACCCGTCGATGCCGGTCTTCTTAACTGCATCGCTGATCGATGATGAAAGGTAAGCGAGATACTCGTCGGTGTAAGGGATGTGGCAGGTTGTTGGCGTGCCGTAGCTGAGATCGGGATGGTCGGTCCCCCATTTCGGGTTGGCGGCGATGCAGAAATAGCCAAACACCAGCAGGCCTTCCTTGTGTCCGAGTTTCACCACCTCGGGCAGGAAGTCATACTTCAATTTCGGTTGCTCCGGAACAAACCCGTTCTTGTACCAGGCATAGCCGTTGCAGGAGACGCAGAAGGTCTGAATCACGTTAGCTCCCATCGCCTTGTACCAGGCGACGTGCGCCGCCGGGTCGGCGCCGGCCCACGCGCCGGGTGCGGCAAACAGCTTGGGCGCACGTTTGCGAGTGGTTGCCGCCCAGTTGAAATCAAGGCAGTAGGCCTTGATGTCCCTGAGCTCGGCAAGCTTGGCCGACGCTTGAACGCGCGGCTCGTCTGCGGAAGCAAGACCGAGCAATCCCAGTACCACCCACACTGCAACGAATCGCCTTTCTTCTCTCTTCATCGTCCCCCCTTGTTTATTTCTCGTATTTACGGTATCAGTTTTTTGCGTTCTGCAGCCCGGCCTGCTTCGCGGCTTCAAAGCTGATCATCTTCTGACTCGCCTCCGCAGGAGACTCGATCGCCTGGACCATGGCTTTCCATTGCCCGCCCAGCTTGCCGTTTTGTTCTATCCCCTTGAATCTCGGATCGGCCTTCAGCTTCTCCAGCATCGGTCTGGCGGCAGGTCCGTATTTCGTCAGGGCGTCCATCACCATGCGCACCTTAAACGCCCATTTTCCGTCTTCGTCGTCCAGCACATCCATCGTGTACTGCATGCCGTCCTCGATATTGAGATTGGCGAGAAGGGCGACCCCCGCGCCCACCGGGCCGCCGGGACTGTGATAGGAGTGGTAGGTCGGGTCATCATTCTTGACCACGTGCATGACCGTGTCCGCCACGAGGTAAAAGTCCGCCAGCGGAATCTCCGCGAGCATCCTGAGACCATCGGCGCGCATGTGCTGGCGCTTATTGTCAGCCAGCTTGGTCGCCGCCTTGTAGAACAGCTTCTTATCCGTGACGAGCCCCGCCTTGAACGGCGTAGCGCACAGCGCATTGATGCTGGTGCCGAGTGACCAGTCTACATCACCGAAACGATCAGCGGGCCTCTCTTCAACAACAAGCTTCACCATGTCGCCATAGTACGTGTAGGCCGGCGCTCCAAGGAAGGAGAGCGCGCTGGCGGCAGCGGCCCGCACGTCGGGGTCTTCCTTGGGGTCACGCAGAACAGCCCCCAGGTCATCCAGCCGTGGCAGGGCGATCTCCTTCGAGCAGCCATAGCCGAAGTATCCGATGGCACTCTGCTTTTCAATCTTTGTGCCGGTCTTCAACAGCTTCACGAGCTTGGGGATGAAGGCGCCCTTCTTTTCGCGGAGCGCCCAGACAGCCTTGCGCGTCACCTGCGGAATGGGATGGCCAAACATCGCGATCAGCTCGTCCTCGCTCTTGCCCGCGTAGTTGATGTGACTCAGCTCGATCACGTCCGTTGCCTCCCGGCCCTTCAGCCAGATAGATTCGTCCGCGTTCTTTCCCGTGATGTAAAGTTTACGCCGGGGGAGGCAGTACGCGAGCAGCGCCGCACCCGAGTGGTCGCCCATCTTGGGATCCTCGCCGTCAAACGTGAAACTGCCGTCCCATGAGCGATACATCGTTTGCAGCCAGCGTGCTTTCTCAAAAAACTGTGTTGTCACTTCAGGGCCGCTCAGGTTGGCGCCAAGCGGCGTCCACAGGACGTTAAACCAGTAGGAGGCGTGTCCTGTCTCGAGGCCGTCGTACGAGGTGGCCGCAAGACGGGAGAAGAACGCGGCGCCCCGCGTATTGCCCTTGAGTGCCATCGCCAGCGCGCCCGAGGCGCTGGTGCCGTTGTTATTGAACGTCCCTGTGTTCGGCCCGTGCACGCCGTAGTTGAACGCCCCCTTGCCGATAAAGGTCGCGTAGAAGGCGTGGGTCTTCTCGATCGCCTGCGTGAGCGCCGGATCCTTGATGCCGCATTTCTGCGCCATCAGCATCCCCATGAAGCAGGTCATGCTGGGCTGGTTAATCTGGGCGTAGCCCGGCAGTCGTCCGTTGCGCTTTTCCGTCGCCATGCGATGCCCCCAAAGGCCCCCGGCGTCCTGACCCATGGCCAGGCCCGTTGCATACGCCTTCAGGGCCGGGAGCACAGACTCGTCATGGGTCAACATGTAGTACTCTCCCAGGATCACGCAATAGTATCCCCAGTACCATCCCACGTAGCCCATATCCGTGTCGCCCTTGATCAAGGCCTTCAGCTCGCTCATGTCAGGGGGGGTGATCCACTTTTGCTTCGCCAGCTCCGCCTTAACGACATC
The DNA here is from genome assembly GCA_964643945.1 of uncultured Lentisphaeraceae bacterium. Classification (GTDB taxonomy): domain Bacteria; phylum Verrucomicrobiota; class Kiritimatiellia; order RFP12; family UBA1067; genus JAHFSX01. The sequence continues at coordinate 5,076 of CAZXVN010000444.1, forward strand.
GATGTACTTCTGCTCGCCTGTGGCCAGCAGGCCCAGCAGGCCCGGACAGAGACAGCCGGAGCCGGCCTTGCCTGACGAGACCAGATAATCGGCGGCACGGGTGATGATGGCGTCGCTCTTGGGGCAGTTGTAAGGCGCCGTCGCGCTGTAGCTGCCCAGCACCTTCAGCTGCAGGTCGACCTTCCTCCCGTCCTGCAGCATCAAGGCGAGGAGGCCTTTTTCCTGTTCAGTCTCAGCGCGGTCAATGGCATCCGCCAGCTCCCGGCGAACGTCCTTCTTGAAGAGGGCGCCACCCGCGCCGGCAATCACGTCCCCGGCCTTGATTTTGCCGTCCGATGGCGCACCCCTCGCGACTCTCGTGACCTTTACGCTGGTCGGCGAGACGACCCCGGACAGGCCGGTCGGCCCGAGGGTGTGTTCCTCGTCCTTTGCGTGAGCCATGCCGCTGATGAATAAGGTCGCCATCAGCACGCTGAGGATTCGAACAGAGGCGCTCTTGTGTTGGCCTCCTGAAGAGCTTTTAGAAGGTGTCATTGGTTGGCATTTCCGCGAGGCGTTTTCGACGCTTTGTTTTCGGTTCATATTATTCTCCATGATTACTTCCTCTGTCTCAGCAGGCTCACCATTTCGCGGCCCATCGCCTCGCCCACGAGCCAGTAGGATTCGCCGTTGCCGTGCCAGTGGATCGTTTGCTTGTTCCCCCCAAAGGGATCCTGCGGGCGGTAGAAATCGCGCGTTTCGGCGGCGGCCACCTTGCCCTTAAACTCAGGCCGTTTTGCAACCGCCAGTTGGGCGCCGATGACGTTGCCAATCGCCACCTTTTGTTCAGCTTTCGCGAAGCCTGCCAGCTCCCTGCCGCCAAAGCCTGTGATCGCAATCACGACGTTCATGTCGGGCGCCTTGACGTCCTTGCGCAGATCGGTGATGAGGTTCACCAGGTTCTTTTCATACTCCGCCGAGGCCTCGGGGCTCAGGTCGGACTCGCCCTGGTTCCAGAAGAAGCCGGCGATTTCATACCCGGTTTCTTTCTTGTAACCCGGGATGATCTCCGGCAGATGTTCGATGGCGTCATTGACGGCCTTGACGATCTGCGGGTATTTCTCGCCAACCTTCCCGCCGGAACTTGGCGGGCGCATGTCCACAGAGAGGCTGCAGCCGCCGAAGGCCACCTTCACCAGCAACACCGGCTCATCGTAATAGTCGCCCAGCGCATGCCCGATCCCCAGCTCCGGCCCAATGCCCCGGCTGCGGAATCCGCCATAATTCGGTGCCAATCCACCATGCTTTCCGGCGTCCTTTGACCCGTCATGCGGCCAATCGCCCACGGTGATGAACACATCATCACGCACCGTCCAACCCTCCCGGTCCTTGTCCCTGCCGTTATAGAGAAACTTATACTTCTCGACATTCTGAGGTTCCTTGATGAACCGGACCAAGGTCGCCTTCTGATCGGCGGCCGGCTTTTTGAGATCACCCACCGCGCCGCGGCCGGTCATGTTCGACTGGCCGGACAGAATGAAGATCTTGACGGGCTTGGCGGGTGCGGCTCCTGCCAGACCCGCAGTTGCAATGAGCAGAACCGCCACACTCGCGGCACATCGGGTTGTCTTGTTTGTCATTTTCATTTTGTGTCTTGAGTTGAGGTTCCGGCTGTCTTTTTACAACACATGTCCCTGTTGGTTGATCTCTGCGGGCGTCACTCTAACAGAAAACTTGCCGGCGCGAAAGCCTTGAGCTTCGTCTCAAACCCGTCGCCCATCAAGGGCTCTGGCTTGCCCATGCTCTCACCACGTAAGCTCGCGGGTGTGATCGTTGATGCCTTCATCCCCGGCGGCAGCCTGACGGTCACCCTGCCTGAAACGCCGGCTTGTTCCCAGAGCCGCAAAACCACTCCCTTGCCATCAGGATTGGCGCCGAATGCCGTGATCAGAATGCCATCACGCGACAGCTCAATGCCGCGTCCTGTCACCGGCAGGTTGCCGGCGCTGCCTTCCGCGACACCTACCTGACAGGGCATCCGCGCATCCCAGCCCCGCGTAATCAAGTCCGCTGCTAGGCCGGTCTTCTCGGGCAATGCCCAAATCCGCACCCGGCTTGACCACGAGCCTCCAATCCACTGTTTGAAGTTCGTGCCCCACACGTTGTTGAACAGGTTGATGAAAATCTTCGGTTCGCGATCCTTCCACTCTTTCTCGTACCGGTACAGTCCGGGACGGCCCAGGCTTACCAGGGGGCTGTCCAAGGGAGCGATCCCTACTCCGTTTCCGTCACCACCGGAAACGGTCATGCCGCTGGAGAGGCAGAAGAGATCAT
>CAZXVN010000445.1:0-4571 GCA_964643945.1 uncultured Lentisphaeraceae bacterium
AGCCTTGGCATCGTTGCGCTACTTCTGCGAGCAGATGCCGGAGCTTCATGTGGCCGCCGCCGGTTCGCTTCTGGATTTCGCCTTGGAAAGCATCTCCTTCCCGGTCGGGCGCGTCCAGTGTCTTGATCTTTTCCCGATGACGTTCGGCGAGTATCTGCTCGCGACCGGCCATGGGGCCTTGGCAGGGCTGCTCATGGCGACGCCCTGCCGCGTTTCCCCCGCCATCCACGACGTTCTTCTGCAAGAGCTGCGCCGCTACTGGATGACAGGCGGCATGCCTAAATGCGTCCAAACCTGGGTGGCCACGCAAAGCATTCTGGATGTCCGTTCCGAGCAGGACAATCTGCTGTCCGCCTTTCGGCAGGACTTCTCAAAATATACCCCGAGGGTCGACCGCCACTGTCTGGAAACGGTCTGGGAAAACGCGGCAAAGACCGTGGGCGGTCAAATCGCCTATGCCCGTCTGGCCCAAGATTACTCGGGAACCACGAACAAGAAAGCCTTCCAGGTCCTTTCGACGGCGCGGCTCCTGCGTCCAGTCTGCGCCGCCTCGGCGGACGGTCTCCCTTTGAGCTGTGAGGCGACACCTCGCCTCAAAACGCTTCTGGGCGACATCGGGCTGATGCAGTCGGTATGTAACCGCACGGCCGCCGATGAATGGGCGCAGCAGGATCTGCTGGCCATCTATCGGGGGGCCCTTGCCGAACAGTTTGTCGGGCAGGAGCTCGCCGCGTCCCTGCCGGGCGGCGAGCCTCACTGGTGGAAACGCGAGTCCAAGAACAGCACGGCCGAGGTGGATTATCTGGTGGAACTGCACAACCGCATCCAGCCGATTGAAGTCAAGAGCGGGAGTGCCGGCAGCCTGAAGAGCCTCCACCAGCTTCTCAAAGAGCATCCCGGCTGCCGCGACGGCATCGTTTTTTCCTGCGCACCCTTTGCGGAACTGCCTGAACAGCGGTTACGTTTCATTCCCCTCTATTTTGCCGGCTCCTTGAACCGGCTGGGGTGACCGTCATTTATTGACAGTATATGACGAAAGCGCCGTCATTTCCATTGACTCGGATTCGATGATTTGTTAAGTTTTTGCCATGACATTGGTTAAAAGGTTGCTGCCTGACCCCGAACAGAGTTTTTTTCTTTTTGGGCCCAGAGGAACAGGCAAATCAACATGGCTGCGCCAGCGTTTCCCGGAGGCGCATGTCATTGATTTGCTCTCGCCTGACACCTGCAGGCCCCTGATTGCCAAGCCCGAACGATTATCGGACATTGTGCGGGCACATGCGGACAAGCATCTGTTTGTGATCGATGAGGTTCAGAAGGCACCCGCTCTTTTGGATGTTGTCCATCAGTTGATCGAGCGCTATCCTGAGATTCGTTTTATCCTGACAGGCTCAAGCGCCCGAAAACTTAAGCGTGCAGGAGCGGATCTGTTGGCGGGGCGGGCGATTCTTGCGACGTGTCAACCGTTCATGGCTGCTGAACTCGGCGAAGCGTTTTCCTTGGAGTCTGCACTTCACGACGGACTGCTGCCGATCGTCCTCGCCGCAAAGAACAGGCAGCAGCGCTTACGCGCCTATCTGGAACTCTACATGCGCGAAGAAATCCAGATGGAGGGACTGGTCCGCAACCTCAGCGACTTCTCGCGCTTTCTGGAGTCCATCGCCTTTTCTCATGGTTCCTTGTTGACCACCAGTACTGTTGCAAGAGACTGCGGGGTCAGTCGGACAACCGTCGAAGGATTCATTGTGATCCTTGAAGATTTGTTGATCGCCTCGCGTTTGCCTGTTTTTTCTAAACGGGCCAAACGCCAGACGGTCGGGCACGACAAGTTCTTCTTCTTTGATTCGGGAGTCTTTCGGACGGTCCGTCCGAAGGGTCCCCTTGATGCTCCCCAAGAAATAGACGGTGCCGCATTAGAGGGGTTAGTCTACCATCATCTGAAAGCGTGGAATGACTATAGCGGACACCCGTGCTCACTGCATTTCTGGCGCACCACAAGCGGGAAAGAGGTCGATTTCGTCGTGTATGGCGAAAATGAGTTTCTGGCGATTGAAACAAAAAACGCCACACGTATATCCTCCTCGGATCTCTCGGGCTTAAAAGCCTTTGGCTCCGAGTATCCGGACGCAGGGAAGCTTTTCTTGTATCGGGGCACCGAGCAACGGATGGAAGGCGACGTGCTGTGCCTCCCCTGCGAACGTTTCCTGCGCGCCCTGATCCCGGGACAGCCGCTCCCTGACCGCGCCTGGCAGAGGAAGCGTTGACGGCGGAAGCGCTGACGGCTTGATGAAGGCCAATCAATGATGCTAAACTTACACCATGAAACCCAAGGTCTACATTGAGACAAGTGTGGTGAGTTACTACACGGGTCGGGGCAGCCGTGATGTGGTCATAACTGGCCGACAGCAAGTCACGCAGGATTTCTGGCCTCTGCTTGCGGATACGGTGCTGCCTTTTGTCTCCGCGCTCGTCATAAAGGAGGCTGCCAAGGGCAATCCAGTTGTCGCCGCGAGTCGTCTCAATGTGATCCAGACTTTCCCCGTACTCGCCACGACACCGGAGGCTGAGCGACTTGCGCAAGAGCTGATCGACGCGAGGGGCATCCCCATGGAGTATCCGGAAGACGCGCTGCATATTGATGAGTGTCCTGAAATCGTATCCCCCGACGCTTTTCTAGGAGACTGAATATGAAAGATCCATATGTTGCCGAAGTGCGCAAGTACCGCATGCAGCACACCAAGCTGTTCGACGCCAATCTGCACCTTATCTGTGAGGATCTGAGGAATTTTGAAAGTTCACTTGGCGACCGGGTGGTGCTGCTCAATCCACGGAAGGTGGTGCGGACACGAGCCTCCAAGGTGCGCAGTTAACCGCAGCCGATCCGCTCTGCGTTGATGCGGCGTAAAGAATAGATCAAAACCAAAGCGTTTTCAGGAGTTTCTCATCTCTGTGCTCTTTGCGTTCCTTGAGGCTATTATTCATCTGCTCCTTTTAGGGTTAGTGCCTTACGGCCTAGAAACCGCGATAAAAAACAAGTTGTTTCCCCCTCCCTCGCCCTCTTGGAGAGGGCCGGAGTGAGGGTTGCGGGTTCTGCCCGCATTAGAAAAGTCAAGCTTTATTTACGCTCCAAGGCGTCGTTAATTTTAACTACTACCCGACAAGGGATGACATCGCCTATCATACCCACATCAATCGCTGTCCGGCAGACAAACCGTGCGAAACAGTGACGTTTCCAGGGTTGGGTAAGCCGTGCGCGAGAGGTGCGAAAGCGTAGTTGTTTAATGGATCAGGTCGGGCGGCTCCAAGGCCTGGAACGCCGCCCGCGTCCGGTTCAAGGGACAAAGAAGGGGAGTGGACGGCAGACGACCGTCTGTGAACCCTGATACAAGGAGTAACATCATGAAGATAACGCAACTGATCAAGACGGCACAGCGTGCCGTGAAACGGGCCGTTCTCGCGGCGGCGGTGTGTCTGGTGGCGGTGGGTACGGCGTTTACGGTCACCCCGGCTTCCGCAGCAGAGTACCTCTCAAACGGCAGCTTTGAGACGGGCGACCCTGCCCCGTCGGCGAGTGGGGGGCAGATTTCAATCACGGCTGGCGACACGGCCAATCTGCCAGGATGGACCGCCTCTACGGGTATGGGGTGGTATTTTAAGTATACTGCATGGGGGATGACCGCCCCGGTCGGTGCCGGCCTATGTTTGTTTAACCTTTACGGCGAAACCGGCGTAAATACCCTATCACAGAGTTTCGAGGTAACCGCAGCCACCGTTTACACCGTGAGGTACTACGAGTTGAAGCGGGACGGCGATGCCCAGATGAACGCGACCCTCAGTGTCACAGACGGGATGGTTACCGGTGCCGACGGATCGCCGGTGGCTGTTGCTGCCGGCCCGGCCGCCAGCATCGTTCAGACCACCGCCGTAAACGATGCCTGGACGTTGCACACCTTCACGTTCACCCCGGACACCAATACGACGGCGACCATAACCTTCGGGAACTGTGGCGGCGAGAATAACGGGATCTTTGTGGACAAGGTCAGCGTCCTCGATCCAGCCGGTTTGGCCGCTACGACGACCACGCTGGAGCGCAGCTCAGGCACGGTCACGCCTTCGACTTACGGCGATTCGCTGAGCTTCGATGTGACCCTAGACCCCACCTCTGCGACCGGCATCGTGGACCTGTATGACGGCGGCGCGAGTGGAACGCTGATTGGCACCGGAGAACTTCTGGGTGGCGCATGCACCATCACCACCACCGCGTTGGCGGTCGGCACCCACACCAACATCGTGGCCGTCTATATCGGCGACACCACCTATGACACCAGCACTTCCGCTGCGTTGAGCCCCGCCCAAGTCGTCAACGCGGGAGCCGCTGCGGCACTGCTGTTCACGACCCCGCCCAGTGACGGGCAGCCCGAGGAGGTTTGGGCCACGCAGCCGACGGTGAAGGTGTTGGATGCGCTCGGCAACCTCGTGGCTGACAGTTCAGCCTCCATCACACTCGAAATCACCACGGGGACGCCGGCGAGGCGAAGAGCGCCGGTGAAGAGGGCATTCGCCGCATTGCA
>CAZXVN010000446.1:0-3069 GCA_964643945.1 uncultured Lentisphaeraceae bacterium
TCTCTTCCATGGTCAACGGAGCGCCATAAGTGGTTTTCACCGTGTCAAAGAGGTAGTCTTCGATCTCCATGCGGACCCGGCGCTCGACTTCGACATCGGTGTCCCAATCCACGATCTTGTGCTTGTTGATGAGCCTGTAGATGTTCTCGACGATGGCGCAGAGTTGTTCCGTGCTCAGCGCATGCGCCGCAAGTCTGCTGTGCAGGTTCCGGAAAAACGGATGCAGCGGCTTGCGCTCTTTGAGCGGCGCTGGGATGTCGCTGTCCTCGTAATCGACGACCTGGCTCTGAACCTTCTTGGCTTCACCCAGCAACGCCCTTACGTCCTCTTCTTTGGCGGTCTTCAGCTCCGCGATCAGCCGGGCTATTTTCTCACTGAAGTGGCGGTAAAACTCCGGATCACGGTCGTAGTTCTCTTTGATGGTCCGTTTGGTCTGCGCGGCAATGGCCTCAGCCTTGGATTTGTCGGAAAGGCCGCGGCCAATATTCTCGATATAGGCGTTGAACTCCGCCGATTCACGGACGCAAAACGGCTCGGCCAGCTCTGTCACGTAATCCGCTGAGACGTATTTGTCCAAAATGCGGCGGATCTGGTCTTCGTATTTGGAGAAATCGACGGTTTCCGCGTTTTTGATCTTCTGGATCTTTTTCAGTTCCACGAAGCGCTTGAGATCCAGCGCGAAGCGGCGGAGCTTCTCTTCGTCAAACTTCTGCGTGAAGTCGTAAAGCATCTGACACGCGGCGAACTGGCGGGTGTATTCATCCACCAGCTCGTAGAAATGCTCGCGGGTTTCAACGTCGTCTTCAAGAATCCGGATGTATTCCTCGGTGTCCTGCTTGTTGCGGACCGCGTTGAAGATGCCGTGCAGCTCCTGATAAATCCGCTCCAGCCCGGCAATCTTTTCGTCGGTGTTCAGCAGGGCCCGCTCGATGTCTTCGGGGTCGTAGTTGGAGAACAGCTCCATGGCGTCGCGCAGATTCTTGGCGTTCCTGGAGTAGTCGATCACAAACCCGTTGACCTTGGCCTCCTTGCCCTCGTCGCCGTCGAACAGACGGTTGACGCGCGCAATGGCCTGGAGCAGGTTGTGATCCTTCAACTGCTTCGCCAGATAGAGGAACGTGTTGCGCGGGGCGTCAAAACCCGTCAGCAGTTTGTCCACCACGACCAACATCCGGACGCCGTCCGGGTTGTCCCTGAAATCGTCGATCAGGTCTTTTTCGCGCTTCAGAAGGGAGGAGCCGAAACGGTGCTTCTCATCGGCCAGAAACTTCACCACTTCCCTCTTATGCTCCGGCAGCAGATCGTCCTCTTCCTTGTCGGCCGATTCCGAAATGATCACCGCCGTAAGGGCACCCTCCTTGTCGCCCTCGCTCTCGCCCCTGCAAAGCTCAAACGCCTTCTGGAACATCACCGCCGCGTATTTGGAGGGTGCCACGACCTGCGCCTTGAGGCCGGTGTCGGCGAAACGGGTATAATGGTTCAGAATGTCCAGCGCGATCGTCTCGATCCGCTGGGAGGTTTCCTCGATGATCTGCGACGAATTGAACTTCTGCTGCAGGTCCTTCTTCTGCTCATCGGTCAGATCCTGCGTGATGTGGTCATAAAACTGATCCAGCATCTTCTGCTGCACGCTCAGCTCCACAAAGCGCGGCTGGTAGATCAGCGGCAGCACCACGCCGTCCGCCTCGGCCTCGGAAATCGTGTAGGCGTCGATGATCCCTCCGAACTTGGCCGCACTCGACTTTTCCCGTTTCATCAGCGGCGTGCCGGTAAAGCCGATCTGGCAGGCCTTCGGCAATACAAGATTCAGCTCGGTGTTCGCTTGGCCCGCCTGCGTGCGGTGCGCCTCATCGATCAGCACGAACACATTCGGGTCGGTGTCGACAAAGTCGCGGGCGGTCCGTCCGGCCTCGAATTTGTGTACCAGCGCGGTGATGACCCTCTGGTCCTTCTCTTTGATCAATTGCAGCAGCTCGGCGCTGTTGGTCGTTTTTTTGACATCTTTCTTGATGTTGCAGGCCGCGAAAGTTTCGCTGATCTGCCGGTCGAGGTCGCGCCGGTCAGTCACCACCAGCACGCGGGGCAGGACAATCTCGGGATCGTCAATCAGGCATTTGACCAGCATCACCATCGTCAGGCTCTTGCCCGAGCCCTGCGTGTGCCAGATCAGCCCGCCACGCCGACGCCCATATTCATCGAACGTCTTCAGCTTGGCCATGGCCTTTTTGATAGCGAAATACTGCTGATAGCGGGCGATCTTCTTGATGCTGTTGTCATAGAGGATGAAATTGCGCACCAGATCCAGCATGCGCTCGGGGCGCAGCAGCGCATAGATGCCGCGATCCTGTTCCGTCACCGCGCGGGGCTCGGGGACGGGCAGCTCGCACCGGCAGAGGTCATGGGATATTTGGCCGAATACATCCGTGCTCACCGGCGTGTTGATCAGAGCAGCAACCTCGGCGTCGAAAGCGGCGGGATCGACATCCTTCTCCTTCCAGTGCGAATAGAAGCGCGAGGGCGTCAGCATCGTGCCATACTTTAGCTCGCGCATGTTGGTGGCGATCAGGATTTGCGGGAAGATGAAAAACTTCGGGGTCTCGGTGCGGCCCTGGTTGCGCACCATCTGCGCCACGGCTTCCGCCAATTTGACCGACGCCTTTTTGTTCTCGATCACGGCGAACGGAATGCCGTTCACAAACGCCACGATGTCCGGGCGGCGGTCGCCGCCTTCGGACAATTCGAATTCGGCACAGACGTGGAACGCATTGTTCGCCGGCTTCCGCCAGTCGATGAACTGCATTTGCGGAGAGGTGCGCCGCCCGTTGATCAGTTCCGGCACAGACCGGCCCGCAAGCAAAAGTGAAAAGATCTCTTCCGAGGCCTTGAACACGCCCGAGCCCATGTCGATCAGCTTTTCCGCATCGAAGAGGGCATCGCGGATGCTCTTGTCCGAAATGTCTGGGCTGTTGATCTTGCGCAGGGCGTCAAAGGCGATGCCGCGCAGAATGTACTGCGAGGTGCCCTCGCGCAATTCGGCGACCTGTTCGCGGGGTATGTAGGAGTAGCCCA
>CAZXVN010000447.1:0-3166 GCA_964643945.1 uncultured Lentisphaeraceae bacterium
ATAGAGAGGCGGATGAGAAGAAAGCACCCTCGCCCTTATTTCCAAAGGAACGTTACAAGGAACAGACTGTACGAAGCGAACGTGCAGATCACCCGTGACCGCTTGAACTCCACGATGAAACAGGCAGTGCGTCATCGCCGCATCCAACAACGAAGCGATAACGCCTCCATGAAGGATGTCGGCATAGCCCTGGAGTTCACTGTGCGCCTCGAATCGCGTCCTGACGACGCCGTTTCCCGCGGCCTGGAAAGACAGATGCAGCGACCTTGGATTCAGGTTCCCACACAGCCAGCACCGACTGTGGCCATTGTTGACACTGATAGTTACAGGACCTTCAGTGGTCGCAGACATTATCACCCGATTGCAGGGATCCAGCCAAATATGAATTCACCAGGTTTTCCGGCGTCTCGGCCGGGGCGCCGATGATCACTTTGATGCCATGCTGATGGAAAAGGTCCTGGGCACGCTGTCCCATGCCGCCGGCAATGATCAGGTTGGCGCCACGTTCGGCCAGCCATTTCGGCAATAGCCCCGGTTCATGCGGAGGAGCCTCGAGGTCTTCCCGTTTGAGTATCTTTTTTTCAGTCGGGTCCACGTCGATCAGGGCAAAACGCTCGCAGTGCCCGAAATGCATGGACAATTTACCATCGGCTACGGGAATGACGATTTTCATGTTTGTTTTCTCCTTATTTTCGATTTTTTCGGTCATGGTTGCGGCTGCCGTGGCAGGCTGCAAGGCCAGCAGCGGCCGGATGATCTCCTGCATGATCTCAGCCGTCGGTGAGGCTGCGAAATGGCGGACAAAGGGCCGGCCGTTGTCGCAGGACTCAGTGATCAGCGGGTCGATGGGAATGGATCCCAGGAACGGTACGTTCATGCCGGTGGCGATCCGCTGCCCGCCGCCGCTGCTGAAGACGGCGGAGATCTCGCCGCACTTCGGGCAGACGAAACCGCTCATGTTCTCCACCACCCCGAGCACCGGCACGCCAAGCTGGCGGCAAAAGGTAATAGACTTGCGCACATCTACCGCGGCCACTTTTTGCGGCGTGGTGACAACCACCGCCCCATCCAGTTTGCCGATCAACTGGCAGACAGAGAGCGGCTCGTCACCGGTACCGGGCGGGGAATCGACTATTAAGTAATCCAGGTCTCCCCAGGCCACATCCTTTATGAACTGTTTGATCACGCCATTTTTCATGGGCCCGCGCCAGATCACGGCCTGGTCCTGATCGTTCAACAGGAATCCCAGCGACATAACCTTGAGCCCTGCCAAGTCGACGGGGAGCAGCCCGTCGGCTCCACCCTGCAGCTTTTCGTTTTCCAGGCCCAGCATGGTCGGAACGCTTGGGCCATGGATGTCGACGTCGAGCAAACCGACGCGCTTCCCGGCCATCCGCAGGGCCACGGCAATATTGACCGCCACCGTGCTCTTACCGACGCCGCCTTTGCCGGACAGGACGACCACCTTGTGGCGAATGCGGCAGAGCCGTGATTCAAGCGCCTGCCTGTCAGCGAAGTCCTGGTCGCTTTCATCCTTTTTGCGCGTGGCGGCGGAACAATCCTTGTCGCCGCAGGTCTCGCACGTTCCTTTTTCGCCGGGGGATTCCTGTTGGGACCTTTTCTGATTGCTTAGGCAGTCCTGGCACGACGCTCTTAGAGTGTTGGCCGCCAATAAAGCACAATGCTCGGAGTCCGGGGGCAATCCACCCAGCGCTTCGATGATGTCTTCCTGTGTAAGTGCTGCCACATCCTCGACGAGCTTGCCTTCAGCTAGGCTCGTGGCCATGCTCCCGCATGCCAGGGAAGGCCCGCATCCATCCGTGATGAATGATGCCTTTTTCACCTTGCCGTTGCGAACGGATAACCAGAACTCCATGGTGTCGCCGCAGGGTCCGGTAATGCGCGCATGACTATCAAATTCCTTCAGCGGTCCATGATTTTGTGGCTGCGCCGCGTGATCACGCGCCACCGTTGAAAAATCTTTGAGATCAGTACATTCCATATTTATTGTTTCCTCCTATAAGCCAAGCTGTTTCCAAACATGTTGAATATCCTGTACACAGGGAGCCGCGATTTCCACCACCGCCCGTTCCTGTATTTGCGCCGCGGTCACGGCGCGGTCGTAGCGAACGCGGCCGGCGAGCTTCGCCCCGGAGCAGCTGGCCATGTTCTCGATCCGTTCGGTCATTTCCGGATTCAGGTCCCATTTGTTCACGCAGACCGCCGCCGGCATGTCAAAATGCCGGGCCAGCTTCAAAACACGCTCCAGGTCGTGCTCACCGGAAACGGTCGGTTCGGTCACCACCAGCACCAGCGAGGCGCCGGTGAGCGAGGCAATGACCGGGCAGCCGATCCCCGGCGGACCATCCACTATGATCAGCGATCGATGCTTTTCTTCAGCGATGCGTCTGGCTTCCTTGCGAACCGTGGAAACCAGCTTGCCAGAGTTCTCGGCAGCGATGCCCAGCCGGGCGTGGACCATGGGGCCGTAGCGGGTATTTGACACATACCATTCGCCGCTGAGCACCGGATGGAATTCGATGGCTTTCTCGGCACAGAACCGCACGCAGACTCCACATCCTTCGCAAGCGAAAGGATCGATACGAAAGGTTCTGCCCACCCTGCCGTTGCCACATCCGTCGAAGTATATGGCATCGAAATTGCAGAGCTCTTCACATTTTCCGCAAGCGATGCAATGACCGGCCTTGATCCGGGCCTTTTTCCCCCCAATAAATTTTTCGCGGCGGACGATCTCCGGCTTCAGGAGCAAATGCAAATCGGCCGCGTCCACATCACAATCGGCGATGACCGGCCGCTCGGCCAGCATGGCAAAGGAAGCGGCCAGACTGGTCTTGCCCGTCCCGCCCTTGCCGCTGATAACGACCAGTTCTTTCATTCTTTCGCGTCGTATTGTCAGAAAGTCACGAGCCGGTCGGAGTCACGCACAATCTCATACTGGTCTTTGAGGGTCGTTATGGGACATATTTCCGAACCTTTCGAGTTGCGCAGCTTCAAGCAGGCCCCGCAGGCAAAAAAATGCCCGCCTGCGTCCAGAACTTTCTGCGCCTGTTCCTTCACATTGAATTTCGGGTCTTCAATGAGGTCGATTTCCACACCCCGGCCAGACAGGAATATGCGCACCTGATCGCCTTGTTCCAGGCTGTAG
>CAZXVN010000448.1:0-8107 GCA_964643945.1 uncultured Lentisphaeraceae bacterium
AACTCGGCAAAGCCAAGGCGCTCGTTACCCGCCAAGGCACCCGGATACTGTTGGAGGTTTCCAAGAAGCAACGCACCCTTTTAGCGTCACTCAAACTTCCCGAACTGGCATAGCTACCATAGACGGGGGGACTTTAGGTTAGCACGCACAATCAACCCGCGAGGTGTTTGTTTGTCCGGCATGCACGCGGCGATCAGCACGGAATGGGCTCAGACTCGATCCGTGGCTGTTTCCACACCTTTCAATATGTGGAAAAACCGACTGATGTGGCCAAGGAAGGTGCGTTGCCAAGGAAGAAAAAACAGTCTTGGTCGAAAATGGCGAATTGACACCCGCTTGAGGCTGATGTCATACTACCACATATTGAAAGGTGTGGAAGGATGAGCTACCATCCGACAATCTGGAGAACCTGCCGAGTTCTGGCCAACAAACGACGGCTCGCATGCCTCAAGGCCGTACTGCGGCAACCCGGGGAGTCGGTCGGCGTGATCGCCGCTGCCGCCCAACTTCCGCAGGATCAGGCCAGTCTGTGTCTCCGAGCCCTGCAGGCACGCGGACTGCTTCACGCTAGCCGCGAAAGCCGCTGGGTCCACTATTTTCCGTGGCCGGATCCTCTTGTGCCCGTGGCGGCTCCGATTCTGGCCAGCGTGAGCCACGCGGTTCTCAAGGAGAGATTGTCGGAGACAAGAATGATCCGCTGCCTGACGGCCTTTACCCATCCGAGACGCCTTGAGGTTCTGCGCTGTCTGCAACAAAACGGGCCGCTGCCTTTTATGGCTCTCGTGCGAAGGAGTCGCATCTCATCGACAGCCCTTTCTCGGCATTTGAAAAAACTTGAGGCGCGCAGCTTAGTCCTCGATAGCGACGCAGGATGGGCACTCAACCCTGAACACGAGCCTCTCGCCGACACTTTTCTGACGTTGCTTGCCCACGGACCCGAAGCCTGACACGACACTTCACCTGTGAACGACCAGGAGGCCTTCGATGACAGACGCATCCCTGATTCTCGCCCTTGATCAAGGCACGACCAGTTCGCGTGCCATCCTCTTTGATAAGGAAATGGAGGTGCGCTCCGTGGCGCAGCAGGAGTTTCCGCAGATTTATCCCCGCCCCGGCTGGGTCGAGCACGATCCAGAAGTCATCTGGCAGTCACAGCAGAAGGTGCTGTTTGAGGTTCTGGAGCGTGCCGGATGTGCGCCCTCTGCCGTAGCCGCCCTCGCGGTGGCCAATCAGCGGGAAACAGTCGTGGTCTGGAACCGCCACACCGGCCAACCCATCTACAACGCGCTGGTCTGGCAGTGCCGCCGCACCGCCGACTTCTGCAAGTCGCTCAAGAACCGGGCGATCGAGGAACGTGTCCGCGAAAAGACAGGGCTTGTTCTTGACGCTTATTTTTCCGCCACGAAAATCAAATGGGTCCTGGACCATGTCGCTGGCGCGCGGGAGGCCGCCCGACGGGGTGACCTGCTCTGCGGTACCATGGATACCTGGCTGATCTGGAAACTTTCCGGCGGGGTCGCGCATGTCACCGACACCACCAACGCTTCGCGGACGCTCCTTTTTAACATTCACACGTTGCGCTGGGACGAGGAGCTGCTCGACCTGTTCGACATTCCTGCCGCCATCCTGCCGACCGTCGTGTCCTCGTCCGGCATCGCAGCCACCTGCCGCTTGCCCGTATTCGGCACGCACAACCCTCCAGTCGCGGGCGTGGCGGGCGATCAGCAAGCCGCGCTGTTCGGTCAGGGATGCTTTGAACCCGGCCATGTGAAGAACACGTACGGCACCGGCTGTTTCCTGCTGATGAACACGGGAGCCTCGTCCGTCCTGTCCAAACAGGGGCTGCTCACTACCCTCAATGCGCAGACCCGTCCGGGCGCACCGTCTTATGCGCTCGAAGGCAGCGTTTTCATGGGCGGCGCGGTGATGCAGTGGCTGCGTGACGAAGTACAGATCCTTCCGCGCTCGTCCGATGCGGGAATCATCGCCGCGTCGATTCCTGATACGGGCGGGGTTTATCTGGTGCCTGCCTTTGCAGGATTAGGCGCTCCCCACTGGGACATGTATGCGCGGGGAGCGTTGGTCGGTATGACGCGCGGCACGGGACGCGCCCAGATCGTACGCGCCGCTGAAGAAGCCATCGCGTATCAGAGCTGCGATGTCGTGACGGCGATGCAGGCGGACTATGGTCATCCGATCACGGTGCTGCGGGTGGACGGCGGCGCGTCGTCTGACGACTTCCTGATGCAGTTTCAAGCCGACATGCTCGGCTGCCGCATCGAACGGCCCGCCTGTATGGAGACCACGGCGTTGGGTGCCGCCGCGTTGGCCGCGCTCGCACTCGGCTGGCAGTCACAGGAGAGCCTGGCCACACGGCCGGCGGAAAAGAGTTTTACGCCTGCGCTGCAAGAACCGCAACGCCAACGGCTGCTCGCAGGCTGGCGTAAAGCGGTGGCCCGCGCCGCGCACTGGGAAGACGATCATGCGGGAGGTTCCGCGGGCGGACAAGCTGTCACAGAGTGACGAGGGCGGGGTCGCAGAGGGTGAGGTTGATCATGCCGGAGGGCGTGACGAGGAAGGTGTCCTCCACGCCGACCGCACCGGTGCCGGGGATCACGAATTTGGGTTCCACTGCGACGCACATGCCCGCTTCAAGGATCTCTTTCGAACGCGTGCCAAGCACAGGCTGCTCGTTGATCACCAGCCCTGTTCCGTGGCCGATGAATTTAGCCTTTTGCGAAAGTCCCATGAAGACATCGGCGAATCCGGCGTCCTCGGCCATCTTCAAAGCAAGGGCGTAAAGCTCTTCGCACCGCGCTCCAGGTACGCCTGCCACAGCGACCGCGTGTTGGATGTCAACAGAGAGCTGGTGCGCATCACAGGCTTTTTGTGAGAGCTGTCCAATGCCGAAAGTCCGCGTACAGTCGGTCAGATAGCCGTAGAAATTACCCGCGATATCCACCATCACGGCCATGCCCTCTTTGAGGACGACACCGCTCTGGCCCACCGGCAGTGAGGGATGCAACCCCGCGCCGCCGAGCGCGAAATCATAGGGCGAGACCACTCCGCCGTTATCGCCGGCGAGCACCGTGCCCATGAACCCTTCCATGCTGGCGCCCGCGATGCGGAAGAGTCCGATGCTGCCCGCCTTGAGCATGAGATGGAACATCTCGATCGACCACGCCTGATCGGTCATGCCCGGCTCGTAGACCGAGGAGAACTGAGAAACGACGGCTGCGTGGCGGCTACCGGTTTTTTTCATCACTTGAATTTCGTAGGGCGTTTTGACTGCACGGCACTGGCGCAACAGTCCCGAACCGTTGGCGGCGGTCGACCCCGCGAAGACGGCAGCACAGCGTGTCCACTCGCTGAACGAAAGGTCATCACTTTCGAGCAGGAGCTTTCCGGGAAGCGCCACGCCTGCGTCGCGAAGGCTTTCCGGGATTTGCTCAGGTTTGCGAATCTCAACCACGTTCGGCCCAGTGAGCCCACAGGGCCGGCGCACAAAAAACCAAGGAGCGCCCTCGGCGGGCAGGTAGACAAAGCCCATGAAGATACGACCCGAAAGGTAGAAGAGATTGACAGGCGTGCTAACCCATAACGCGTCGCAGCCGGCCTGTCGCACACCCTGTTGCAGGCGCGACCAGCGGATTCTCAAATCAACAATCAGTTCGGGGGTGTATCCGGTAAACATGCGACACGGCATCCTTTATTCGAAAACCACAACAAGCCAAGAAATAAGACTTTCACACCTTCGTTTTCCGCTGTCGGGGTGCTTGTTTGAGGCGTCAGCTTACGTCATTTTTCCTGTCCGGTCAAACGATACCGCATCGTCATGCGGTTGGAAAGCGAGGTGTTTGTGCGCCCGTTCTTTCGGTGGACGGAAGAAAGAACAATCCGGTATTATGTTGAATCTGTTGTAAGATCAAGTGGCTTGTTGACCATATAAGCAACAGGGGAAGAAGAAAGGGATACAGAAATGAAAAAGCGAATGGCCTTGAGTTGTTTTCTGCCGCTGCTTGTGATTTCGCTCTGCGCCGCTGAAGAGCCGCAGCCGCCGGTGGTAGATCCCGGTGCGCCGGGCGCCGCGCCGTCTGATGCGATCATGTTGTTTGACGGCAAGGACCTGTCAAAGTTCCGCGGCAAGAACAGCGACGAACCGAAGTGGAAACTGGAAAACGGCGTGATGGAAACCATACCGGGAGGCGATGCGAACGGGATGTTGTCCCGGGAGGAATTCGGCGACTGTCAGTTGCATGTCGAATGGGCGTCGCCAAGCGTCGTGGAAGGCGAGGACCAGGGCCAGGGCCGGGGCAACAGCGGGGTCTACCTGATGGGGCGTTATGAGATCCAAGTGCTCGACAGCTACAATAACAAGACCTCCCCGAACGGCCAGTGCGGCGCGTTCTACGGGCACAATGCGCCGCTGGTCAACGCCTGCCGCAAGCCGGGCGAGTGGCAGACCTACGACATCATCTTCAAAGCGCCCAGGCAGCTCGCGGAGGGCAAGGTGCAGGCAGGTTCTTTAACCGTCCTGCACAACGGGGTGCTGATCCAGTTTAACGTTCCTGTCGGCATAGAGAGCACCACCGCGGCACCGCTCAACGGCTACGCTGAGAGAGGGCCGCTCTACCTGCAGGAGCATGGCTGCAAGGTGCGTTACCGCAGCGTCTGGGTACGCAAACTTAACCTTTAATTCTCAAGGAGAGATGTAGTGAGAAAAGTGCAAGTGACGAGGCGCTCGTTTCTAAAAGCGACGGGGGCGGCGATAGCGTTGCCTACTATCATTACGTCCAGTGCGCTGGGGGCTGGCGGGCGTCCTCCCGCAAGCGAGCGGATTGTCATGGCCGGCATCGGCCTTTCGCCCAACCAGGGGTGCGCCGATCTCCGGGAGTTCATGGATGATCCGAGAATTCAGGTTGTGGCCGTGTGCGATGTCAAAAATAACCACCTCGAGAATGACAGGAACCAGGTGCATGGCCGGTACGGGAATAGAGTGGGATCCGGAAAAGGAAGACTTCGTTGGCGATCCGGAAGCCAGCAGGCTGGTTGACAGGCCGAGAAGGGGCCCCTGGCAGATATGACCTTTATTTTCCGAAGGAAAGAAGCAAAAAAGAGGAAGAAGCAAGCACATAAAAAAACTCTGTCTCGCGTCAGTCATCCCGCAAACGGGGGTGATTGACAAGGAGGCCAAGGACCTGTGAACAGACAATCGCCAACGCAACCCGTCGCCGCCGGACTGCTGGTGGTCATTGCCGCTTTGGCGGCTGGCTCTAACCGGCGCTCGGAACAAACAGTGAGGGGAACAGTAAAATGAAAGATCCGGTATGTACAAGACTTCGGTTTCATAAACGTTTATAATTAAGGCTCTTTTACAGGACAATGCCTATGACAACCACCACACGTCGCCGTTTTCTGGCAACCGCTGCCACGATTTCCGTACTGCCGCACCACCTTTTCGCCCAAGGCGCAAAACCGGGCGCCAACGGGAAACTCAACATCGCCGGCATCGGTTTCGGCGGCATGGGGCAGAACAACCTGCACCAGATCGCCGCCGCCGGACACGCCGTCACGGCCCTGTGCGATGTGGACTCGGCGTACGTCGCACCGGTCGTCGCCAAGTATCCCCAGGCCACGTTCTACACCGACTACCGCGAGCTGTTCGCGAAGCAGAAGGACCTCGACGCGGTGATGATCGCCACGCCGGACCACACGCACGCCGTGATCGCCGCCGCCGCGATGAAGGCCGGAAAACACGTCTTTGTGCAGAAGCCGCTCTGCCACGACGTCTTCGAATGCCGCGAACTGGCACGCCTCGCCAAAGAGAAGAACCTCGTCTCGCAGATGGGCATCCAGGGCCACGCAGGCCCCGGCTTTTACCTCATCAACGAATGGATCGCCGCGGGCGGCATCGGCGACCTGCAGAGCATTGACGCCTGGTGCGACCTCTCCTATTACCCGTGGGGCCACGCGGGCTGGAGCACGCTGCTCGGTGCCAAGCCCGCGAAGGGCGAGCCTGTTCCCCCGACGCTGAACTGGGATTTGTTCCTCGGTCCCGCCCCGGTGCGCGACTACCACACCACCTACCACCCGGCGCGCTGGCGCGCGTGGTGGGACTTCGGCAACGGCATGATGGGCGACCGCGGCGTGCACACCCTCGACTCCGTCTTCACGCTCCTGGGCCAGCGCATGCCGGTCTCCGTGGATGCCACCTCGTGCGGCATGAGCCCCGACATCCACCCGCTCTCGGCCATCATCACCTTCCGGTTCGCCGCGCATGAGGGCAAGCCTCCGCTGAAGCTGACGTGGTACGAAGGCACACGCCCGCCGCGTCCTGCGGAATTGCCGGACGGCCAGAAGCTGCCCGCCGAGGGCGGCGTGATCTTCAACGGCAGCAAGGCCAAACTGGTCTGCGGCGTCTACGGCGACAGCCCGCGCATCATCCCCGAAGCCGCCATGCAGGCCTTCAAGCGGCCGGCCCAGACGCTGGAACGGCCCAAGGGCGGCATCGAGGGCGACTGGCTCAGCGCGATCATCGAAGGCCGCAAAGCCTGCGCCGACTTCGCTTATTCCGCGCGGCTCACCGAGCTTACCTTGCTCGGCAACCTCGCCAAACGCGTAGACGGCCGCATCGTCTGGGACGACGCCGCAATGCGCGTCACCAACAACGACGAGGCCAACCGTTACGTCAAAGGCTTCCGCCGCGACGGCTGGGAATTATGAACTCGCTTCAACGCTATCTCGCTACTGTCAGCGGCAAGCCCTCGGACTTTCTGCCGCGCGTGCCGATCCTCATGCAGTTCGCCGCCGAACACATCGGCTCGAACTATGCGGCCTTCGCTTTTGACTGGCGCATCTTGGTCGAGGCCAACCTGCGCTGCCGCGACGAGTTCGGCTTCGACCAGGTCAGCGCGATTTCTGATCCCTACCGTGAGGCACAAGGCTTCGGTGCCGAGATCCGGTACATCGAGGATCACGCCCCCTGCCTCGTGCGGCCGCCGCTTTCGGACATTCATGACCTTGCGCCGCTCCGGACTGATCCCGACCCCTACGCCTCGGTACGGATGCTCGACCGCCTGCTGGCTGTGCGCGAATTCCAATCGCGCGTCGGCGGCGAGTGCTCGATCCTCGGCTGGGTGGAGGGCCCTGCCGCCGAAGCCGCGGACTTGCGCGGCGTGCAGGATTTCCTGATGGATCTGATGGACAACGAGCGGGCCGCTGTCGTCCTGATGGAACGTTGTACCCGAACCGCGATCCGCTTCGCCGAGGCGCAGCTCGCAGAGGGTGCCGACACCATCGGCATCGGCGACGCCATCGCCAGCCAGTTGCCGCCCGACCTCTACCGCCGCCTGATCTGGCCGTTGGAGAGGCAGCTCATCGGTGCGATCCAAGCGAAGAACGGTCTCGCGAAACTGCACATCTGCGGCAACATCACCCATCTGCTGCCGCACATCGGCGAACTCGGCGTGGACATTCTCGATCTCGACCACATGGTCGACCCGGCCTGCGCGCGTCAGTGCGTCGGCACCGGGGTCGCCATCGCCGGCCGCGTTGATCCGGTGGCCGACGTCCTGAACGGCACACCGGAGAGCATCCGCCACGCCGTCGCGCAAAGCTATGCCGCCATCGGCGATCCGCATCTGGTCATGGCTGGCTGCGAAATCCCGGCCGGCACGGCCGTTGCCAATCTCAAAGCCCTTTGCGAACCCGTCGTCAAAGCAAACAACCGGGACACAGCTTAGGAAAGCGGCAGGCCGTTTGGCTGGAGGCTGGGCTTGTCTTTCCAACCACAAGAAGACTATCGTTCAACCCGCTTCAAGGTGCGGGTTATCTGAAAGAAAAAGGCCAGTGTGCCCATAAGGGCATATGCGCCCCGTTACATATACGATTGCGGATACGACTTGAAAATACGGCGAGCCCTGTTTCATTCCTCAGCACAAGTTGACAATGAAGAGGCTTATAAATAAGCCTCCTCACCAGAATTCATGGGCGAACACCGGTTCGGGTAATTTTCCAAGTTGATGCATGACAGCGATTTGTAAAACATCGAAGCTTCGAAAGCCAAAGGCTTTTCTGATGGTCAGTTTGAATTTGTTGTTGGAGGCCT
>CAZXVN010000449.1:0-3221 GCA_964643945.1 uncultured Lentisphaeraceae bacterium
CCCCCAGCTCCATGCACCTGCGCCACAGCTCCAAGGACAGGCTGGGCTCACTGTACACCTCGAAGCCCACCTCACCGGTATAACCGGTTCGGCTGACAAGCGCTTCCCGGCCCCCGCAGGTAACCGGTTTGAAATGATAAAAACGAAGATCGTCAACCGACTGGTCCGCAAGCTGCCGCATAATCCTGACCGAACCCGGCCCCTGCAGATCAAATTTCGCGGTGCGCTCGGAAATGTTTTCGGCCAAGGTCGCGACCGAAAGATGTGCCCGTATCCAGTCAAAATCGTGCTGCTGGGTGCCCGCATTAACGACCAGCATGAAATCGCTTTCGCCGCGCCTGTAAACCAGAAGATCATCCATCACCCCGCCACCCGCGTTACACAGCAACCCATAGCGGCATTGACCGGTTTGCAGGGAGGAAACATCGCAGCTGACAAGGTTCTCAAGATCAGCCAGCGCCCCTTGGCCCCGGATGAGGAATTCGCCCATGTGACACGTATCAAAAAGAACCGCACCCCGCCTGCAGGCATTATGCTCGTGAAGGATGCCCTTATAGCTGATCGGCATCAGGTAGCCACCGAAAGGCCCCATCTGAGCGCCCAGCGAAACATGCCTGTCATAGAAAGGCGTTTTTTTATACTCTGAATTCATCACCACCCCGGCATCGAAATACGGCCACAACGCCAACAGGCATCCCCTGATGGCACCGGCATGAAGAGTAGTCCACCCCCCTCGCGAAAGCAACCGAAAACCGCTGTTCAAGGTTCAGGTCAGAAGCCTGATCACGCAGCAGGTCACGCAGCAGGCCGCGTCCGCTCATCGCCGGGGGCCGGATGGCGTTTCCAGGCGCAGCGGATCAGCAGGCAGGTGCAGGCGATCAGCGCGAGGTAGAAGAGGCGCGTGGCGACCACCCACGGCACCTGTTCCGGGCCGTAGAGCGGCACGAGGCGTCCGTCCACAACCTTCTTCATCAGGATCGTCTTCCACCCGTCCGTCGCCAGCCAGCCCGCAAGGATCGTGAAGAGGAAGAGCGGCGTCACCACAATCATGACGGTTTTAAAAACCGAGGGGAGCCGCAGCGCCGAACCGGCGTGCAACTCTTCCCAGCCGCGCCGGGGCCGGAAGTAGAACACGAAAACCAACGCCTCGATCAGACCGAACATGGGCAGGCCGAACGAACTGCACCAGAAATCCATCTCGTCCAGCACGCCGTTGCCGAAAATAGCGAGATGCGCGGAGGCAAAGCACACAAGGCCGAGCACCGCGACGCAGCGTCTGCGGCTGAAGCCGAACTCCTCCTCCAAGAACGCGACAGCGGGCTGGAGGATCGACACCGAACTGGTGGCCCCCGCGATGAAGAGCAGCAGGAACCACGCGAACCCGATGAGCGGGCCGCCCGCCATGTGGTTGAAAATCAGCGGCGTGGTGTGAAACGCCAGCCCGAACGTGCCGCCCTCCACCGCCTGCGTGGTGCCGGCCGGTCCGAAGAAGAGGTAGGCGGCGGGCACGACGATCGAACCGCCCAGCACGACCTCAGCGAATTCGTTCAGGAACGAGGCGGTCGTCGCAGGGAGCAACACGTCTTCGCGCGATTTCATGTAGGTGGCATAGGTCAGAAGCACGCCAATGCCGACCGAGGTGGAGAAGAAGACCTGCCCCGCAGCTTCGAGCCAGACCTTGCCGCTCTTGAGCGCCGTGAAATCGGGATTCCAGAGGAACCCCATCGCATGGTCGAGATTCCATTCGGGCTTGACGGGCGCGCCCAACGTGAAGACGCGGATCACGAGCACAATGCCGGTAACGAAGAGCAACGGCATGGCGATCTTACAGAAGCGCTCGATGCCGCGGCTGATCCCGTGATAAACGATCCAGAAGTTGCTGACAAACGTGACGAGGAAGAACCCATAGGCTGTCAGACGGCTACTGAAAAAATCGCCGGTGCCGCTTAGATAACTGCCGAGAAACTGCCCCATGCCTTCGGGTGTGCCGACTGACGCATAGTTGCCGGCGAGGGCAAAAACGCTGTAAGCGAGGGTCCACGATTCGATGTAGATGTAGTAGAAGAAAATGCCGAGCGCACCGGTAATGCCCAGCACGCCGAGGTATTTGAGCCAAGGGCGCTTGCGGTCGCTGACCGCATCGAAAACACCCGGCGCGCTGCCGTGACCGAAGTGTCCGCCGTAACGTCCCATTGACCACTCCATCCAGCACAGCGGCAGCGCAAGGAAAAGGAAGGCGATGAAATAGGGGATCATGAAGGCGCCGCCGCCGTTGCGGGCGGCGACGCCGGGAAAACGCAGGAAGTTGCCGAGACCGATCGCTGAGCCCGCCGCCGCCAACACCACGCCGATGCGGCTGCCCCAGGCGTCACGCGCTTTCTTTGTGTGCGTAGACGACATCGTTACTCTTGCCGCGCCCCCACAGGGAACACACTCTTTCGGCCGAGGACCCTGCCTGACAGCGTCCACAGCACAGCCAACAGCATCACATGCTTCTGGGTGGCGATTGGAAACATGGGACCATGATAACAGCCCCTGCGTTTTCCCGAAACCGAAATTACGCTTGTGGGTGCGCTTCTGTTTAGTTTAGTTGAAACCGAATCGCACCAAGGAAAACTTAGGAGTTGGGAGTTGGAAGAGAAGAAAGCCTCTGATCAGGACGGCCCCGGGTTGCGCTCTTTGAACAATAGGGGTATTGTAATATTCAATTTCCGTTGGGTTCGGAGGTGCCTATGGGACTGGATGGGGTTGAACTCATTATGGCGCTGGAAGAGGCGTTCGGCGTCGCGCTGAAGGACGAGGATGTTTTTAAGGCCGTGACGCCCCGCCTTGTGGGGGACATCATTTTTTCTAAACTTTGTATTGCAAAGTGCTTTGTCAATATGCTATCGTTGTCGTGTCGAAAGGGGAATTGGCATGCCCGCCTGGGGCTGGGCGGGCCTCGTCTGGACGCTGGCGGCGTGGGGAGCGGCGTGGACGCGGCTGCCTATATTGGCGCCGATCCAGCGCCACACCTATGTGCTGGTTTGGGCCGGGTACATTGTGACGGTCCTGGCGCTGACGCAGCGCCGCGCGGGCACGTGTCTGCTCACGGGCCGCCGTGCGGCGCTGGCGGGGCTGGCGGTCAGCAGCGCCCTGTTCTGGTGGGGCTTCGAGTTTCTCAACCGCGGCGTGCAGAACTGGTTCTACCAGAACCTGGAAGGTTTTTCGCCGCCCGAGTA
>CAZXVN010000450.1:0-2515 GCA_964643945.1 uncultured Lentisphaeraceae bacterium
GCGAAGCACAACATCGCCGAGGTCGAGGACCTGCTGGCCTTTGTGCTCGCACGCAAGGCCGCCGCCTTCCACGTGTTTGCCCTCGTGCCTGTCGGCTGCGGCGCCCAGATCAGCGATGACGCGCGGCTTTCCTCCGAACAGATGGAGGTTTTTCTGCGCTGGCTGTTTGCCAAATCCATCGAGCTGCGTGACCGCATTCACATCAAGGCCACCTGCGCGCCGCAATACTACCGGATCATGCGGGAAGTTTCGCGCGAAAAGGGGCTCGCGACGCCGCCTGCCGGGCACGGCGGCGGCAACGGCATGCAGGCGATGACACGCGGGTGTCTGGCGGGGTCCGCCGTGTGCTTCCTTTCCCGGACCGGCGATGTCCAGCCCTGCGGGTATCTCCCCGTGCACGTGGGGAATGTCCTCCAACAGCCCTTCGGCGAGATCTGGCGAAACTCGAAGGTCTTCGCGGCACTGAGGGATCCCGGGCAGCTCAAGGGCAAGTGCGGCTCGTGCGGCTACCGCATGGTCTGCGAAGGCTGCCGCGCGAGGGCTTTCGCCGCCACCTCGGACTTCATGTCGGAGGATCCCGACTGCTCTTATGTTCAGACGGCGCGGACAGGCCCCGAAACAATGACACCGGACTCCGCCGACGCCAGACTGCTGGTGGCTCTCCAGAAAGGCCTGCCGCTTGACCCGCGGCCGTTCGCCCACATCGGCAGCGGCCTCGGCTTGAGCGAGGAAACCGTGTTGGCGCGTGTGCGCGCCCTGTTCGAAACGGGCGTGGCACGCCGATTCGGCGCGGTGTTCGACTCGCGGAGCCTCGGTTACGACAGCACGCTCTGCGCCGCCGCGGTGCCGACAGCTGACCTGGAAACCGCCGTCGCCCGGATCGCCCCGCACCCCGGCATCACGCATTGCTACGAGCGGGAGGGACATCCCAACCTGTGGTTTACCCTGACCGCACCCGCAACAGAATTAAAGCAGGAACTCGACCGCGTCTCGAAGGCGCTGGGGTTTTATGCTGTGCTGAATCTTCCGGCGCTGCGCAAGTTCAAGGTTGAAGCGGTGTTCGGGCAACGCGATGAGGCCCCCTCCCCTCGTGCCCCTGCCCCATCACCGACGAACAGGCCGGCAGCCCCGCTGACGGAACGCGAGCGACAGGTCGTCCGGCATCTGCAAGCGAACCTCGCGGTCACCGAAGACCCGTTCGGCCTTCTGGCCAGGGAACTCGGGTACGACCCCGCCGAACTGCTTGAGCTTCTCAAACAATGGGAGCGGGACGGGGTCATCCGGCGCATCGGCCTCATCTTGCGCCACCGGCAGCTCGGCTTTAACGCCAACAGCATGTGTGTCTGGGCCGTCACGGGCGGCCGGATCGAGGCCGCTGGCGAGTCCCTCGCGCAGAGTCCCCATGTGACCCACTGTTACGAGCGTCCGTCTTTTGCCGCATTCCCTTTCAACCTGTACGCCATGATCCACGCGAAAACCCGCAAAGAAGCCGTCGGCATTTTCAAGCACCTCGGGGCCGGGGCCGGGCTCTCCGAAGGCCGCATGCTGTGGTCGGTTCGCGAGTTTAAAAAATCAAGCCCCGTCTTCTTCTGCGAGCCGCCGCCCGCGCTCGGAAAGCCGGGTGCGGGATGAACAAACGCCAAGGCATTCTCTTTGCCGCGCCGGGAACAACCTGCCGAGAAGCAAGGACGGGGTACGACCTGATCGGCAGCGCGGCCGCCCGCCGCTATCCGGGCATCGAACAACGGTGGGCCTACACATCGGCTGGCGTCCGCCGCAAACTCGCGGCACAAGGTTCCCCTGTGAAAACCCCGGGTGAGGCGCTGTCCGCCCTGCAGGCCGAAGGCTTCGACCAGGTGGCCGTGGTATCCCTGCACCTCACAGACGGGATGGAGTTTGGAGAGCTGGCGGAGGCGGTGGCCTCCTTGAAGCGCCAGTCTGGAAACCCGATGCGGATCGCACTCGGACACGCCTTGCTGACCTGTGAGGCGGAGTGGCGGCGCGCGCTGAACGTGTTGCTGGCGGGCTTTCTGGGCAAGCTCGGCGACCGTGACCGCGTCATCCTCGTCGCACACGGCAGCCGGGATCCGCAGGCGGAGAAAACGCTTCTGAGGGCGGCTCAGCTCTGCCGCGAGGTTGACGAGCGACTCGTGCTGGGCAGAATGATCGGCGCGCCCAGCCGGGATGACGTGGTGCAGGATTGCCGGTCAGCGGGCGTGAAGAATGCCGGGCTTCTCCCCTGCATGGTGGTGGCGGGATACTCGGCGCGGGAGGACATCGCCGGTCCGGGCGAACAGTCGTGGGCAACCGCCCTGACACGCGCCGGGATCGAGACGCTGCCGGTGGTCAAGGGACTGGGTGAAGTCGCCGGCATCGTCGACATCTGGATGGACGCCGCCGAGGGCTTGCTGGCCGAGTGAACGGAATCAAACGGACAGAAGGGATGACCTGATGCGCAAACAGACTGTGGCACGCCCGATTTTGCCCGCCTGCCTGCTCGTGGCAGGCAAGCCCT
>CAZXVN010000451.1:0-6848 GCA_964643945.1 uncultured Lentisphaeraceae bacterium
GCGCACCACGCTATTGAATCTGCGGTGCGACGGACGGATCACCAATATTCCTCTCTATGCCCTGTCTTGTCTGACTCGGATCATGTCCAAAGCGGGCTGACGTCCGAAACCCAATCGGCGTCGGTATCGGTATCGGTATCGCTTGTGCCCGCCTGGTCATCGTCTGGTAACCACGCACCTGATTGCAACCCCTCGAACCCTGAACCCCGAACCCCTCCCCGCGTGGGGTTTTTCAAAAGTGAAATGGGGTTTTTCAAAAGCGAAACAGGTTGATAAACGGTTTAGAAAGGGTTTTAATGTGGGCGTTCAATGGGCTTCGGCACTTCAGCCATGCACTGACGCAGGGCTTAAACCGTCCCGAATCAAACGTACACAACAGGAGTCGTCATGGATTCAAGAAGAATGAAAAATCGAGCTTCGGAATCTAATCAGATCCGTCGCTGGTCTCGCCGCCTCTCAACACTAACCGCCGCGTGTGCGACCGCCCTGCTGCTAACAGCAGCCGTTAACCAGGCGCAAGCCAAGACCGGCATCAGCGTCAACTATTGTTCTACGCAAAACAATAATCCCGGCTGGGGGCCGACCTACACTGCTGGCGTCGTGCCGTTGGCCAACTGGAACAATGTTCCCTGGACTGGCACGGCTGGATCCTTGTCCAACCCGCCGCAGAATGCCGCCAATTCTTGGAAAGACAGCTACGGCGTGACCGTTTCCGGGTTAAGCGTCACCCTTCCGGGCGATGGCTACGCGTCCTGGAATACCGGCCCAAACGGGTCGGCAAGCGGCGGGCTCTTCTCGGAGTGGGTCTATACTGCCAATCCGATCACCATAACGGGCATTCCCTATGCGCAATACGATTTGTACCTTTACCTCGCTACATGGGATGGCGCTGCTACGTACACAATCGGCGGGACCACAGTAAATCTTACAGACGGAATTACTCCTCAGAACTTTGGCAGCCAGGGTTTTGTGGAAGGGAATAATTACGGCAAATTCACCGGGCTGACCGCAGCCAGCCTGTCCATCGCCAACACCAAAGGCGTGTCGGCCTTCCAGATCGTCCAGGTTCTCCCCGTAGCGACCGTGAGCGGCACCGTTACGGACACAGACGTGCCCGTTGAAGGAGTCGTTGTCCGGGCCACCCAAACGGCCCATCCCGACCAGTATGTCGATAGCCTTGCGACCGACGTGGATGGTAACTACAGCCTGCAATGCGAAGTTGGCCAGGAATACCAGCTCTCGATTGCGTCCGGCCTACCCGCTGGCAGGATGCTCTCCCCTGTGCCGGATCCTTTCACCCCGGACGACGACACCCCGCTCACGCAAAACCTCACCTTGGGGGCGGACCCGGAATATGATTCGGCGGCTCTTGTCAGTATTAAAGCAGACAGCCTTGTGCTTGGCGAAAACCTGCCCATATGGATGAATAAGGGAACCCTCGGCGGTTCATTCAACAAAGTTACCGGCGGCACCGGCCCCACCGTGACTACGATTGGCGGCAAGAAGGCTGTCGAGTTTAGTTCAGTAGCTGGCAGGCGTGATCTTACGTCAACTTTTGTATCGCCGGCCAGCATCCAGGGTAATAATCCGTGGACGATGCATGCTGTTGTTTACAGAAGCGTTACTCAGGCGGGCAACGAGAACGTCTTCTTCACGTTTTCCAATGTGGGAGACGGCCTAAGGGCAGCCGCATTTAGATACAGCAACGATGGCTGGGCATTCACCCATTGGGGCTGGGAACCTTGGTGGATTACGCGGCCCGTCGCTGGTACGTGGCACAGTATGGCCGTCACGTATGATGGCACTACAGCAAGACTCTACAGGGACGGCGTTCAAGACAGAGAGGATACCCATAGTGCATTGAATCTCAGGGGAGACACGATGCGGGTTGGCTGTGCGGGTAACACCTATGATGCGAATGGCTGGGCTCCATTCAATGGCGCGATCGCTTCGCTCAAGGTCTACAGCAGAGCACTCGATGCTACAGAAGTTCTTGCTCTGGAGCCCCCGAAATACATCGTCGCCGCATCGGTTGATCCTGCTGCAACAGGCGGAACGATAATGCCAAGCGGCGACGTGAGTATTGCTGAGGGACTTACCCCAACATTCACCATCAAACCCGCTTTTGCCAAACAGATCTTGGACGTGAAGGTAGATGATGTCAGCGTTTTGGGTGATTTGGTTCCCGTCGACGGCGGCAGCACTTACACGTTCCCCGCTGTGCTTGCTCCCCATACAATCGTGGCTTCTTTTGAGGATGCGCCTGCTACGGCCAATCGCTATGAAGCTGAACTTGCCACTCTTAACCGAATCAATGTAGTGGACGATGCAAACGCATCAAACGGTAAAAGAACCGAACAGAATGGCTGGGGGGGAGATAATGTTCCCTCGATGACGTTCACTGTCAATGTGACCGCACAGGGCATGTATGAAATGGCCATGGGCTATCGCCAGCCTTGGGACGGCAATCGAGATACATACTTAAGTGTGAACGGTGTCCCTCTGGGGACGATCCCGGCCCCGTGGGTGGCTGATCCCAGTTATGGCAGAACCCTTAAGGATATCGCTCTGATGGCAGGTGACAACACCATTGTATTGTATAATAACGTCAGTTGGGGCCCTCACTGGGACTACATCGAACTGCCATTTGACGCGAAAGGGGTCGCTTGGTTTATCAACGCATCAGTTGATGGTGACGGAGGAACAGTCAGTCCTGCCGGCAACGTAGGTGTGGCTGACGGAACGGGCCAGACTTTCACCATCACCCCCAATTATGGTTACGTGATTGCTGACGTGCTGGTTGATGATGTCTCCGTCGGCGCTGTGCCCAGTCACACGATTACCCCGACTGCGGCTGCAACGATTGTTGCTTCATTCGCGCTAATACCTCCCTCCGCGCCCTCGATCACCAACGAGGCGCCTCAGGGTGTGGCCGTGTCTTATGCACTCGCTTGCGGCTATCTGGTGGCGACCAACTAC
This sequence comes from uncultured Lentisphaeraceae bacterium, assembly GCA_964643945.1. Classification (GTDB taxonomy): domain Bacteria; phylum Verrucomicrobiota; class Kiritimatiellia; order RFP12; family UBA1067; genus JAHFSX01. The sequence goes on from CAZXVN010000451.1 coordinate 2,980, forward strand.
GCCCCCACGACCGTCAAGCTGTTCTACGGCCCCACGGATGGCGGCATGGATCCAAACAACTGGGGCACCGCGGTTGATCTCGGAGTCCGGTCGCAAGGCGAGATCATGCAGTTGATCACCGGCATCACAGGGCCTGTCTATTACCGCTTCTATGCGACGAACATCGCGGGACAGACCTGGTGCGATGTGCCTACGCTTATCACCCCTGCCGCACCTTTCAACACGGCCGGTTACGTCAACCGCCTGACCCTGACGTGCTCGGGCTATTCCGGCACCGAGACGTTGATAAACTTCCCTGTCCTTGTCAAGCTTAACACCGGCATCAACGGTTTCTCGTATGGGGACTTCCGCTCCGGGAATAGCGACATCCGCTTCATAACTGCCGACGGTTCTGAGCTCAAATACGAGATTGACACTTGGAACACGGGCGGTGACTCGCTGATCTGGGTGCAGGTTCCCGCGCTTCAGGCAAGTGCTCAGATTGTCATGTGTTACAACAAGGCTGGTGATGCTGCGCCCGCTTACACCACGGACGGATCAACCTGGGACGGAACATTCGCGGGTGTCTGGCACATGACTACCAAGCTCAGCAAGAATGCGACCGGCAATACCGCTTTCGATATAACCACTGGATGGGATCTTGGGAACATCAGCGATGCACCAGGCAAAATTGGTGGGGGACAGAGCTTCCTCCAGCCCAACGGCCTTAACGCAGGTGATGTCGATTTGCCTTACGGAGGGTTTACGGTTTCTTTCTGGGCCAACGTCGGCAATCGAGACGCGGACGGCAAAGGTGGCGATCAATGGAACGTCATAAAAGGCGGTTCCTACGGTCTGTGGTGCCAATACAACAATTGGCATTCGTTCATCAACAACGACTGGTGGCCGGTTACTCCTGGCAATAACGGATACTCCGCCGATTTTGAAACGTGGGTGTATGTTTTGACCACGTTCGACGGCGTGAATATGCGTATGTACAAGAACGGTGAGTTTGTCAATTCTAACGTGCCGAATAATTGGGAGAGTTCGTTCTATAATAACAACCAATTGCAGATCGGCAACTCGTTCTATGGCAAACTCGATGAAGTGCGTGCGGTCAAAGTCCGCCGTTCAGCCGACTGGATTAAGGCCGAGTACGACAACCAGAGTTCTTCTGGGTCGTTCATCACTTACGGCAAAGTCCAGACAGCCGGCGGTACGATCCTGCTGCTCCGTTAAGGGTTGACTAGATATTAATACCGGCCCTGCGTGGTGAGCCTTTCACCACGCAGGGTTTGTTTTTTTATGCCGGCCACCCGATAGTCAAAAAAGAGCCCGTGCGTGTCGCAGGATCGAGGCGGCAACAGTCCATGACCCAGCGAACCGCCGCTCAATGGGTTGAGCATGTCGGGCGCGCGTTTTGTCGCTGGAACTTCGGTTTAACCGGAGCACTCATCGTCGTACCCTTAGCTATTCAATCATAGACTTCGTGACCTGATAACGAACTGGCCTTTCTTTCCATAAACCAGGAATAGTGTCCCCCCAACCCTTTGAACCCGGCATGATATAACTCGTCAAAGTGTCCGGCGTAAAATCGTAAATGGCCGTGCCGACAGACGGTGGCGCATTCCCGGCATAAGTAACCGAGGTTAATCGGCTGCACCCCTCAAAAGCCCTGCTCCCAATGGATGTTGCGGAATCTGGAATCGTTACGTCAAGCAGGCTTGAACAGTCGGCAAACGCCCTTTTTCCTATTTTGGAAACGGCATTGCCGATGACCGCCTTCCTCAGTCTGGAGCAGCCGGCAAAAGCCGAGTCCCTGATGGCGGTTACGGAATCTGGCAGCGTCACGGATGTCAGGCTCTCACATTTCTCAAACGCCCCTGCCCCGATGATTTGCATGGACGGGGGGATTCTTACGGATGTCAGGCTGGTGCATTCGCGGAAAACTCTCTCTCCGATGGCGGTGACGGTATCCGGGATCATCACGGAAAGGAGTCTGGCACAGCGAAAAAACGCCGAGTCGCTGATGGTGGTGACGCAATCCGGTAAAGCCACGGAGGTCAGGCCGTAACATTCGTAAAACGCAAAGCTTCCGATGAAGGTAACTGAGTCGCCGAGCTCTGCGTCGTCAAGGGCGTAGCAGCCGGCAAAAGCACACCTTCCGACGGTGGTTACGGAATCTGGCATTTTCACAGCGGTCAGCCTGTAACATCCATAAAACGCATGGTCGCCGATGGTGGTCACAGAATCGGGAAGCTTGACGGTTGTCAGAGCGGAACACCATTCGAACGCCCCGCTCCCGATGGCGGTGACGGATCCCGGGATCGTGACCGCGGCCAGGCTTGAACAACCGGCGAACACCTCTTGACCGATGGCGGTGACGGAATCGGGGATTGTCATGGCATTCAGTCCAGAACACCATTTGAACGCCCTGTCTCCGATGGCGGTCACGGAATCCGGGATCGTCAAGGAGGTCAGGCCTGTACAGCCGGAAAAAGCCTCGCTCCCAATGGTGCTTACGGAGTTGCCGATCGTCACGGAATCCAGCCTGAAACAGCGGCTAAACGTCCAGTCTCTAATGGCGGTCACGGATGTCGGGATCTCTACGGATTTGAGGCTGGAACACTGGAAGAATGCGCCTTCGCCGATGGCGGTCACGGAATCCGGAATCTTTACGGAGGCAAGCTTGGCACAGCGGTCAAAGGCCCCGTCTCCAATGGCAGTCACGGGGTATCCGTCTAACGTAGACGGAATAGAAAGGGCTCCTTCAGGTTGTGGCATCACGGCGCAAGTGGCGTCATTAAAGATTTCCGCCATGTTGCCTGCCACACGGTAGATGAAGGTATAGCCGTTGGTGGTGGCGACTTCGCCGAAAAGCGGGCCTGCCGACAGCAGGGCCGCCAGCATGAACAGCTTTCTCCCCTTATAATAGCGCACGCCCGCGATGAGAAGACAGGCCAACACGAATGCTCCGATTGCCGTGGTCCACTTATCGCGGTTGGCGGGTCTTTGAGTCACGGCATCAGATGCCTGGGGGTCTGCAGCTTCTTCTTTTTGAGTCTTTAACTTGGTCGAGCGGGGCTTTGCGGAACCGGCAGCAGGCGTTCTTTCAGATGCCGAGGATTCGGCGCCGAGCAAGAGCTCTGGAGGATAGGTCTGATTGGTGCGGCGAAGGTATTCACAATACTCGCAATCGCATATCGGATCTGTCTTGTGTCGTCTCTTCTCACGCCTGATGTACTCTTCTTCAAAGGAAAGAAAGTAATCTTTGAAATCGGACAGGAAGGTGTGCATCTTGAGGTTTTGCAAAACGATATCCGTGGCTTTTTTGGCGTCGCCGGTTTTTTGAAACGTCTCCCAATAGAGGGGGATGATCGTTTCATAGCCCTTGCCGGGATAGGCCGCGGGAGCTTCGCGGAGAAAGTAGATGATGCCCCAAGAAGAGGTGTAGTTCTTGGCGCGCCTCAGTGCGGCTGCCGGATTCTTTGGATTACGCTCCATTTCCTTGTCTTCGTAAAAATCTTCCACGGTGAAAACGTTGGCAACCGTGCTGAGTTCGCTGTCTTTCATCATGGAAACCAGGAGATGGCCGCTGTCAACGGGCTCTGCAACCAGCCGGCTGTCGGCTGCCTTGCATCCGGCAAAGTAGCACGCGAACCCCTCGTTGAACCAGGTCGAAACGCCGCGCCGTCCGGTTGCGAGATGAATATACTGATGGGTGGCTTCATGAACGTTGCACGCGTTCGACCATCTGCGGAGCACGATTTCATTGTTGCTGCGCCTGTACATGCCGCTCGCCCATTTGCGTGTCTTCGGAATGCTGTCCTCAAATTCCCAGGCGGTGGCATATACGCGTATTACGCAGACGGCACGCTCTGAAGAAGGGC
>CAZXVN010000452.1:0-4839 GCA_964643945.1 uncultured Lentisphaeraceae bacterium
CCCTGCTCGCGCAGAATCGCCATCCGGGGCCGCTGCTGCATCTCGATACAGCCCGCCGGCTCCTCGTCCGGATCATAGTTCACCTTCACGCTCATGCCCGGATCGCTTTCATCCAAGCCGTTGTCGTATTCCTGCCATGCGCAGTCGGGGTTATCGCGTAACGCCTGCATGCGACAGGTCAGTGCCGACCAGGTGCGCCGCAACCAGGTGATGCTTGTGTTAATCACGCGCTTGCCCCCTGCCGTGATCTGAAACGCACGGTCATCACTCGGCCGGCCGATCTTGACGCACACCTCGCCCCCCGCCAAATGGTATCTGGCCAGAACGCGCATGACCGCGTCAAGCTGGGCATCGGCGACCTGCAGGACCGCGCCCAGCTCTTCGCTGAACAAGGCGCTCAGCGGCTCTTTTCCAGGCAGCTCGACCTTGACGCCGCGTCCGCCGGTAACCGCCATTTCGGACAACGTCACCACCGCGCCGCCGTCTGAGCGGTCGTGATAGGCCCACAGCAAGCCCTTCGCGACCAGTTCCTGCATCGCCTCAAAAAACGCTTTCAGCAACGCCGGATCATCCGCGTCCGCAGGCGTATCGCCCACTTGGTTGTAGACCTGTGCCAACGCGCTTGCACCCAGCCTGTTGCGGCCTCTCCCAAGATCAATCAACAACAGCGTGCTCGCGCCGGGCTTGAGGTCAGGCGTCACTGTCTTGCGCACATCCGTCACGGGTGCGAACGCGCTGACGATCAGGCTCAGCGGCGCTATCTGACGATGCGAAGCGCCTTGGGCGTCCTGCCACACGGTACGCATGGAAAGCGAATCTTTGCCGACTGGAATCGAAACCCCGACTTTCGGACAGAACTCCATGCCGACCGCCGAAACCGTGTCGAAGAGTTTGGCGTCCTCGCCCGCCTCACCGCAGGCGCACATCCAATTTGCAGAGAGTTTGACCGTACCGATCAGGCCGATCGCCGCTCCCGCAAGATTAGTCAGCGCCTCGGCCACGGCCATACGCCCCGCCGCAGGCGCGTCAACCAAGGCGATGGGCGTACGCTCGCCGATCGCCATGGATTCACCTGTGAACGCCTGATAGCCCGTGATCGTCACCGCACAGTCCGCCGCTGGCAGCTGATACCGTCCCACCATCTGATCGCGATGCACCAGCCCGGTCACCGTGCGGTCCGTAATCGTGATCAGGAATGTTTTGTCCGCTACCGCCGGCAGTTGCAGGACGCGCTCCAAGGCATCAGCGGGCGTGATCCCTTGTAGCTTCAGCGCGACAGGTTGGGCGGCCTCGTGAGTGACATCGCGGACCATGCGCGGCGGCTTGCCCAGCAATATGTTGATGTCCATGTCGATCGGACTGTCGTTGAAAAAGCTGTCTTTCAGAACAAGCCGCTGATCGCTGCGGGCCTCGCCGATAAAGGCCGCCGGACACCGTTCGCGGGCGCAGATCGCATCAAAGCGCTCGCGGTCATCGTGCCCGATCGCCAGCACATAACGCTCCTGCGCCTCGCAACACCAAATCTCCATCGGGCGCATGGAACGCTCTTCGTTGTGCACCGCGCGCAACTCGAAGGTCGCCCCGGTTTTTTCAACCAACTCGGGGCACCCGTTGGAAAGGCCGCCCGCGCCGATATCGTGAATGCTCAAGATCGGGTTTTTCGAGCCCAGCGCGACACAGGCGTCGATCACCTCCTGGCAGCGCCGCTCCATCTCGGCGTTGCCCCGCTGCACAGAGTCGAAATCCAACGCCTCGTCGTTGCTGCCCGTAGTCATGGAAGAGGCCGCCCCGCCGCCCAGTCCGATACGCATGGCCGGGCCGCCGAGCTGCACGATCAGCGCACCCGGCGGAACGGGTTTCTTGTGGACCTGTCCGCGGCGGATGTTGCCCATGCCTCCAGCCAGCATGATCGGCTTGTGGTAACCGCGGTAACAGCCGGCCGCCCATTCCTCATACGTGCGGAAAAAACCGCACAGTTGCGGACGCCCGAATTCATTGCCGAAGGCGGCGCCGCCGATCGGCCCTTCGATCATGATCGCCAGCGGCGTCGCCAAGCGTTTCGGAAATTCGGCGTACGTTCTTTCCCACGGCATTTCGAAGCCGGACACATGCAGATTCGAAACCATGAACCCCGCAAGTCCGGCCTTGGTCTTGGAGCCCGTACCGGTAGCCGCCTCATCGCGGATCTCGCCACCCACACCTGTGGCCGCGCCGGGAAAAGGCGAGATAGCCGTCGGATGGTTGTGCGTTTCCACCTTCATCAGCAGATCGATCTGATCGTCCTCGAAGCGGAAGACGCGGGTCTCGGGGTCAACGTCGAAGCCTGCCGCCACACAACCCTCCACGACGCCTGAGTTGTCAGAGTAGGCCACAAGCGTGCCCTCGGGATGACAAGCGTGCGTGTGCTTGATCATCTTAAAAAGCGACTGCTCTTTCTTTTCGCCGTCGATGATCCACTCGGCATTGAAGATCTTGTGACGGCAGTGCTCGGAGTTGACCTGTCCGAACATCACGAGTTCGGTGTCGGTCGGGTTACGTCCGGCCTTCCTGGTGTGGTCGTACAGGTAGCGGATCTCCTCGTCGCTCAGCGCGAGCCCCAGGGTGCGGTTCGCCTCTTCCAAGGCCGCCCGCCCGTGCCCAAGCACATCGAAGGAGCGGCCCGGCGCGGGCGGCCGATGCTCGAACAGATCATCGAGGCTCAGATAGACGCCCTCCGTCATGCGGTCGTGCAACACCGGCAACGCGGGGAACAGAGTCTCGAGCGTCAGCTCCTTTCCGGCCGACAGAATCCGGAAATGAACACCGCGCTCGACGCGCGCGACGGAGGTCAGGCCGCAGTTCTGAAAAATGTCCGTGGCTTTCGAAGACCACGGTGAGATCGTCCCCTTGCGCGGCGTCACAAAAAAACCACCTTGGGCCACAACGGAATCACTCGCCTCCAACAACGAGCAGGCCCGCGCGAACGTTTGTGTATCAAGCTCACCTTGAGCCTCAAGAAAGTAAACGAATTGGGCTTCGATCTGGATCGCAGCAGAGCCGTGAACGGCCTGCCGGATCTTCTCCGCAAGCGCATCGATGCGAAACGGTGAAAAAGCGGAAGCCCCTTGTAACATGACTGGTTTCATGACAACTGCCCTTCATCTGAGTGGCGCAAAAGCACCTGCAACAGTTGTTCGCGCGTGGCTGCAACCAGCAGCTCGTCACGGACCGACTGCTTTATCAGACGGCGACTCAGGTTAGCCAAAAAGTGGACGTGGTTACAGCCCCCTGTGGCAGGCACCAGTAACAACACAAAGACATGCGAGGGCCGATGGTCGGGCGCGCCGAACTCGACACCGCCCGGATGGATGCCGATCAGGCAAAGGATGTCGGTGACGCAATCGGTGCGGCCATGTGGAAGGGCTATTCCATCCGGCAGAGCCGTAGAAGCGCTCTGCTCACGCTTCAGCACGGCCGTGATCGCCTCCTCCTTGAACGCCTGCGACAGCAGTCCCTGCTGCACCGCCGCTTCAATCAATGTGGTTACGACGTGCTGCCCCTCCCGGTCGTCCATGCGCAGACAGACCAGGCTTCTCAGAAGCACTTCATCAAAACTTGCCATATCCCTCCGAAATCAATACACCGTGCGCATCGCGTCATTCGTCTCGATGTCGCGCACCAGCAGCGCATTCAATGCACACCCGACCGGTCCCGGCCCCCCCCTGCCCACCGGCACGCCCTCGAATGAGCGCACGGAAACCACGTTGATCGTGGTGCCCACAATCACCATCTCAGCCGCGTCTCGAACATCGGCCTCGGTGATGTCGCGGAAGGCGATCTTCTCCAAATCCCCCGCCGGAACCAGCGCCTCGGCCAAATGCATCACCCGCAACATCGTGGTGCCTTCGAGCACCGTATCCATACGGGGGAACAACAGTTCGCCCGACTGGGTGACAAGACCGAAATTCTCGGTGGCCCCTTCCGTCATCAGCCCGTCAGAATCGAAACCGACCACGAAATCCACACCCCAGTCCACCGCTTCGCGCTTCATCATCACGTTCGGCAGATAATTGCAGTTCTTGACCGTGGCGAAACGCGCGGGCTTGACCGGCACCTGACTGCGCCGCACGCTTGCGCCTTCGGGATGCTTGACCATAAAGGGCACCCCCGCCGCATAGACAATAATATAGAGCGCGGGTTCAGGTGACTCATACGGGCTTACACCGAAACTGCCGGGGCCGCGTGCGATCATCACACGTCCTGAACACGCCTCCCGATCCGCCCTGGCGAGCGTCGCGAGCGTCAGCTTACGGATTTCGTCGACACCTGCGGGCCACGACAGCCCGAGCGCTTCAGCAGAACGCATCAGCCGCAGCAAATGGTTGTCCAGATTATACGCCGCGCGCCCCACGCACTTGAACGTGTCGAACACGCCGTCACCGCGGTGCACCAGATGATCGTCAATCGGAACCTGCATCAGCAACGGGTCAAGCACCACACCGCCAAGCACGCTGGAATACATGGCATAATATTTCTCGTGCCACGGTTTACGGATGTTGGAAAGCACATCCAGATAATTCGAAAACTCAATTGTCTTCATGGTTTCCCGGCAGTTCTTCAAAGGATCAGCAGACCCCTAAGAAACAGGCCGTTATAGAATACCTGATTTCAGGAGGGTCGCCAACAGCGGAATCACCCCGGCAATAATGAACGGGCCGAAGGTCGATTGACAAACTAAGTGCGCCCCCCGGGGCGCGGGAAGGGCGCGGTTAGTCTGCCAAGGCGGGCGGGCTCGTTTAGTGCGCCAAAGGAAAGGTGCGGTTTGTCTCCCCTCCCCCCGCGGGGGGAGGGGGCGCAGTT
>CAZXVN010000453.1:0-6106 GCA_964643945.1 uncultured Lentisphaeraceae bacterium
GTCCCCCCCGAGGATCACGGCCGCCGGGATGCTCGAAAAGGCGTAGTGGCTACAGACTTTTCAATAGCCGTCCTTGATTTCCAATGGGTTACGTCAAAATATCACGCGAATAGCGAAAGTCCGGCTAGACAAACTGCCCGACGTAACCTCAGTGTGAACAGGACTGACCACGACCCAAGTGTAAACACAAGATGAACTAAGGTTTATTTAGTATTGATTTTTGTAAACCAAAGGTTTACTTTATTGACACCAAATCAAACCACAAAGGGCCATTAGTTCATAAAGCAACGCCTGATGTAAACTCGGAGTTGTCAAAATGGAGTCAAAAGTAAACCAATTGCTGAAACAGTGGCCGCCCGGCACTGTTGCGGCGTCTCCATGGCTGTTAAGTCAGGGCGTCTCGCGTCAACTGGCCCGACGTTACACCGCGTCCGGCTGGCTCCAGCCGCTGGGGCGGGGAGCATTTATTCGAGCCGGCGAGCCCGCCTTGGAGTGGTTCGGTGCCCTCTATGCGCTCCAGACCCAATTGGGACTGACGGTACACCCGGCCGCAGGCACGGCGCTGTCGCTGCTCGGTCTGGGGCACAATCTTCCCTTCGGGGGTAACGCGGTGGTCACCCTTTTTGGCAACCGCCCGGAAAGGCTGCCTTCATGGTTCACGCGGCACGACTGGGCCGTGCGTATCGAGCATCACACGCCGCAAATGTTTGCCGCCTCAGCACCGGAGGGTCTCTCGGACATCACGCGCAACGGGTTCTCGATCCGCGTCTCGGTCCCCGAGCGGGCGATCCTGGAACTCCTCCATCTGACCATAACCAACGATGCGGTCAACGCCGCGATAGACGCCATGAGCGGCTTGAGCACCCTGCGCCCGCAGGTTGTGCAAAGCCTGCTGGAGGCGTGCCGCTCGGTCAAGGTCAAGCGCCTCTTCCTCTGGGCCGCGGAGTCCGCCGGACACGACTGGTTCAGCCGTCTCGCCCCGGAGCGCATCGACCTGGGCAAAGGCAAGCGCTCCGTGTATAGCGGAGGACGCTTCGACGCCAAGTACCAGATCACCGTTCCCAAACAGGAGGATGCCCCAAATGTTTGACCCGCTTTATATTCGGCAGGCGAAGCTGTTGCTGCGCTGTCTTCCCGAGATCAAGAAACACGCCTGTTTCGCCCTCAAAGGCGGGACCGCCATCAACCTGTTCTTCCGCCCCTTCGTCGTCTATCTGGCCTCGCACGACCGCCCGATGCACGAATTGCTGGCCCCGCAGTTCAAGGACATCGCCAAGATCCACGCAGACGAATTCGCCGGAATGGCCCGCGAGGAGATCCCGCTTGCGGACTTGTGCGAGACCCGCGAACAGCTCGTGCGCCAGATCCGCCACGACCTCGACGCGGACGAGAAACGTTTCCTGCTCTCTGTCAAACGGGGCGAACCGGATTGGGACGCGCTCGGCATTCCTCATCTGCGGGAGCTCCCGGCCTTGCAGTGGAAACTCCAAAACATCCGCCGAATGGACGATGCTAAGCGCCACTTGGCACTGGCAAAACTCGAAGCCGCCTTGAGCCCGTAGGCCCATGTCCCGGCAAGTCCAACCCGCTGCCAAAGCGCCGCCTCACCCTCACAACCCCGTATGCTGACAAAAAGCCCGGGGCCGGGTTTGACACCGGCCCCGGGCGCTGCATGACAGGAGTGGTCAAATATTGTTTCGGCGTGTGGTCTGTATGTTATTTGTGGTTGTGTGTGGACTTGTTTACCAAGGTTCTCTTGTAAACGCAGGAAAAACGTTTAAAAAAAGCGTTTCGCATTCCTAATGTTTCTGTACCAGCGAAATCCTCCGGACACGAACCGTTCTGTCTGCATCGGTAAAGCGCAGCAACACCTGTTTCCTCGCACCAGCATACGCCGATTGCGTGTTCAGACGCACGCGATAAATCCGCCGCACGCCATCAGGCGTGACGTCGACCGGATAGGTGAGCGCGGCGCTCTCCTGTGTCGAGAAAATGATGAGCTGTGCCGTGCAGGGACGGACGGTTCGATGCGCTTCCTGAAAAGGCGGCTTCGATCTCTGCTACAGGAGCCTCTGCAGAAGGCCAGAATGTTTCAGGACCCGCCAGTGTGGCGCGGGGCTTGGCCTTGTAGGTGATGTTCAACGCGCCTTTGACGGCGTGTCTCCAATTACACCTTGCCTTCGAGCTTCCAGGGTGCGCGGGATTCGCGGCCGAGCATCGCGTTGGCGATGGGGTCGCCGATGATGTGCTCGGTCGTGTAATCCCACTTGATCGTGCGCCCGGTGAACATGGCGACCTGGCCGAGATGACCGACGCTGGTGACGCGGTGGGAGACCTCGGCAGGCGCGACCGTCATGGTGCGATTCTTCACCGCATCGAGCGTGGCTTGAGGAATGCCTGTGCTCACGGTCATTTCGTGGATGGACCAGTTCAAGCGCGGACGGCTGTCCTTGGTCGTGATCCTGATGAAACGCGCGGCCCTGTTGATGTCGAGAGTGAAGGTGGGCTGCACGTTTCCGTCGGCAGTCGCGACAGGATCAGACCAATCCTTGCCGTTCGAGGAGACGGTGACTTCACAGCCGTTGGGCGTATCCCGCTGTCCTTCTTGCCGTACCCGTCGTAACTCCCGCCCTTGAAACGGTCGTTCGCATCCACGGCGTCAGCTGCCGACACGCCCAGCACGGTCAGAGCGATGACCGCAGCCACCCTTTTGCCTCTTCCCGTCTTACGCCTGTTCGTCTCCCGATTACTCATAACCACATTCTCCTGCGTTTATACTGACAGTTTTCAGCGGTTCAGGATGAACGACACACCTTCCCCGCTTTTCACAACAGCGTACTGGAAACGCGCCCGTGCGTCTATGGCACGAACATGCCATAGGCGCGATTCAGTTTTGTTGAAATCTCACCCTACTGCATTCACAAAACTGCAATATCGCTGATGAACTGTGCGATTTTACAGTATGTTTGCGCACATGAAAACAACGGAGCGGGGCCTGATCGGCGTGGAGATCAAAGCCCGCCAACGCGCGGACGCTTCTGACGCGGGCAGCCTGCGCCGCATTGCGGCGGCAGCGGGAGACAAATGGCTGGGGGGCATAGTCATTTACTCGGGCATGCAGTTGCAGCCGTTGTGTGACTCCGGCGTCTGGGCCGTTCCCGCCTCCCGACTGCTCGGCTGACCTGACTCGAATGATGTGCCATACTACCTGTCAACCTTTCACTAGCGCAACTTATATCAGTATTTTTGACACAATCATCTATTTTGTGCAATACTGTTTGACACAACTGAGAGACGAGGAGCTTTATGGTGACCAGTGAACTGGAGAGAAAATTCGCAGATTTCCGTGAAACCGGCTTCCCGCCGCATGTGCGCAGGGACGGCGCTATTCACATGGTCAACCACTCGGTATCGGTGTTGGCTGGCGCACGCCGAGTCGGCAAGAGTTTTTACGCCATGCAGGCCGCAGAGGACTTGATCGCCTCACGGGTGATACCGGACATGTCGCATGTCTGTCATGTGGACTTCGACAATCCGGTCTTTGCGTCCATGACAGCCGACGTGCTGCCACGAATCCAATCCCTATTTCTTAAGCAGAACCCTTCTTTCACCCTGCGCACACCTCTGGTCTTTGTCTTGGATGAGATTCACCGCGTTAGCGGATGGGAGGACTATGTTATTGGCCTCTCCCGCAACCCCTCGTGGCGCGTCATCGTCACCGGCTCGTCTGCGCGGCTCCTTTCGAAAGAGATCGCTACCTCTCTGCGGGGTAAGTCGATCACCACGAAGATATCGCCTCTGACGTTCCGGGAGTTCCTTCGTTTCAAGAAACTGGATCCTGACGGCAAATCCACGCGACAAACGGCGACCATCCGGGCAGCGTTCGACGAGTACCTCCGGTGTGGCTCTTTCCCCGCCATCCCGAATACCCCAGACTTCTCGAAAGCCGCTCTGCTGCATGAATACTACGACACCATGCTGCTGAGGGACATCATCCAGCGGCACACCATCCGTGCGGCGGATGACTGCGTCGCGCTTTACACCTATTTATTGTCCTGTATGGCTAAACCTTTCACCGCGAAGAGCGCACACACCTATCTCTCTCACGCCGGCCACAAGACAGGGCGCGAAGCCATCGCGTCATACATAGGCTTTGCAGAAGACGCCTGGATGCTCCAAACCGTCCCCCTCTACACGGACTCCCCCAGCCAGGCGTTGCGTAATTATCGCAAGACGTACGCCATCGACTGGGCGCTGGCCACCTGTAACAGCGCAACCTGGGACGGCTCGTTCTCGCGTGCCTTCGAGAACATGATCCACTCCGAACTCACGCGTCGCTTTCCGCGCGTGCGCTACGCGCTCACCCGCGAAACCCGAAAGGAGGTCGATTTTTTGGCGGATGACTCACAGGGGCAGCCAGCCTTAGCCGCACAGGTCTCACTCGACATCTCGGATCCGGACACACTGGTACGCGAAGTGACGCCGCTCCTCGCAGTGGCGCGATACCACCATACGCCTGAAACGCTGATTATCACCTATGCCGACGAACGGGTCATCCGACAGGACGGCGTGACCATCCGCGTTGTGCCTGCTTGGCGTTGGCTGCTCGACACCTAACACAAGCAAAAACCATCGCTCAGCCGACCAGATGCTGGCGGAACGCCTTGGCCACGGCCGCGCCACGCGTGTTGACGTGGAGTTTGGCGTAGATGTTTCGCAAGTGGTTGTTGGCCGTGTGTTCGCTCATAGTCAATTTTGAGGCAATCTCTTTTTTCGTCAGCCCCTGTGCCATCCACTCGAGAACCTCGCGCTCTCTGGCGCTGAGTGGCTCCTCGTCTTTTCCGGGCGTGTCAGACAGCTCCACGAAACGGCCCAGCACCGCACGGGCCACGACCGGGCTCAGCGGCGAACCGCCCTCGGCGGCAGCCCGGACCGCCTCCACAATCTGTGCCGACGAGGAGGTCTTGACCAGATAGCCGGAAGCCCCCGCGCAGATCGCGCGGTACACCTTGGCGTGATCTTCAAAGACCGTCAGCATCACGATGCAGCATGACGGCGCCGCCGCCTTGATATGGCTGATGGCCGTGATGCCGTCCATGCCGGGAAGATCGACGTCCAACAGGATCACCTCTGGAAACGTCTCGGACTTGAGCGCATCGAGGGCCTCCTCCACGCTGTCGAATTGGAGCGGGCAGGCGATATCGCCGGTTTTACGGATGACCCGCGTCAGCACATCCCGGTATGCGGCGTTGTCTTCAACGATCCAGACCCTCAAGGGACATTTTTCAGAAGAAGTTTGCATCGTTTCTAGTCCTTCGATAAAGGGACATCCAATGTCAGGCGCGTGCCTCCTCCGGGCCGCCGTTCCAGCTTCAAAGAAGCGCCGATCTCCTCGGCGTGCCGCCGCATGTTCCGCAGACCGTGCCCACCCTTCCGTAGTTCGACAGGCACCCCCACCCCGTTATCTTCGACCAGCAACAGGATCCGGCGGTTCTGAAACGTCCGGCGGATCGACACCTGGCTGGCCTGTGCGTGTTTGATCACATTGTGAAGCGTTTCTTTGAACACGGGCAGAACGTTGCGGCGGACCGTCGTCGGGATCCGCAGTTTCTGCGGATTCCCCGTGATTTCAAAGGTGTGCGGCAAGGAAGGCAGCAGCATCTCCGCGATCTCCTGCATGCGCTTGACGAGATCTGTGGCGCAATCATTCACGGGGTCGATCATCCAAACCATATCCTTCGGCGTGCCGACACTCTGCCCGACGATCTTCCTGATCTGCTGGAAGGCCTCGGTTTCGGCCTGTTCGCCGGCAAGATCCAGCCACAAGGAAATTCCGCCGAGGTTCGCGCCGATCTCGTCGTGCAGGTCGCGGGCGATACGCAGGCATACGGACCGGGAGACAGGTTTTCATAACTCACCTCTCGCCGCAGGGTTGTCGCAGCCATCTGACCGGACCGGCCTTTAACCCGAGTTCGCCAGTTGGACAGCATTTGATGTCATAACTCGTTGGAAATAAACAAAACGTCCCTCAAAAGTCTTGACTACATTTTCAGTTTCAACGGCACATTCGGAAGTCTCAATTTCATTCGCGACAGGAGCACGGCCA
>CAZXVN010000454.1:0-2713 GCA_964643945.1 uncultured Lentisphaeraceae bacterium
GCGGGCTGGCCGCGCCGGCTGCGGAATGGGCGCCGGTGCCAGGACACATCATGACCCGCAGGGCCAACGAGGTCAGTCCTAAGAACGCGTTGCCGGAGTATCCGCGGCCGCAGATGGTTCGCAAGGAGTGGCTGAATCTCAACGGCCTGTGGGACCTTGCGATAACGAAGAAAGAAGAGCCCCGCCCGGCCGAGTTCGGGCAGCAGATCCTTGTCCCATATCCGGTCGAGTCGGCTTTGTCCGGCGTGGCGCATATCGTGAAGCCCGATGAGCGCCTCTGGTATAAGCGGACCGTCGAGATCCCGCAAGCGTGGAAAAGCGGGCGCGTGCTGCTCAACTTCGGTGCGGTGGATTGGGACTGCGTGGTTTACGTGAACGGCAAGGAGGCTGGCAAGCACACCGGCGGCTATAGCCCGTTCAGCCTCGACATCACCGAGGCCTTGAACGCGACCGGCAGCCAGGAGATCGTCGTCTCGGTCTGGGACCCGACCGACGCCGGGCAGCCGCACGGCAAGCAGGTTCTTCAACCCGGCGGCATTATGTATACCGCCACCTCCGGCATGTGGCGCACGGTTTGGCTGGAGCCGGTCTCCAAGGCCTACATCGCTTCGTATACCGTCATACCCGACGTCGACAAGCAGGAGGCCAAGGTCGTCATCCAGGCCGTTGGCGCGGGTGAGAAGGCTTCGGTGAAGATCAAGGCGCTCGACAACGGCAAGGTCGTGGCCAGCGGCTCGGGCAAGCCCGGCGAAGCGCTCATCCTCAAAGTCAAGAGCCCTAAGCTCTGGTCGCCGGACAGCCCCTTCCTCTACGACCTGCAAGTGACTCTGGACGACGGCAAAGCAACGGACGCCTTCACCGGGTATTTCGGCATGCGCAAGATTTCGGTCATGAAGGACGAGAATGGCGTCAACCGCCTGGCCTTGAACAACCAGGTGCTCTTCCAATATGGTCCGCTGGATCAGGGCTTCTGGCCGGACGGCCTCTATACCGCGCCGACCGATGGCGCGTTGAGATATGACGTGGAAGCGATGAAAAAACTCGGCTGCAACATGATGCGCAAGCACGTCAAGGTCGAGCCGGACCGCCTGTATTACTGGGCCGACAAGCTGGGGTTGCTCATCTGGCAGGACATGCCTGCCGGCGGCAATCCCGAAAACCTGCGGGTGAATTTCGAGCGCGAACTTAATGAGATGATCGACACGCTGGAAAACCATCCGTCCATCATCATGTGGGTGGTGTTCAACGAGGGGTGGGGGCAGTATGATACCCCGCGGCTAACCCAGATGGTTAAGCAGCGCGACCCGAGCAGGATTGTGAACAACGCCAGCGGCTGGACGGACATGAAGTGCGGCGATGTGATGGACATGCACAACTATCCGGGGCCGGGCATGCCCGCCATTGAGCCTGCCCGTGTGGCGGTGCTGGGCGAATTCGGCGGCCTGGGCCGCCCGGTCAAAGATCACCTCTGGAAGGACGAGGGCTCTTGGGGCTACGTCAGTTTCAAAACCCCCGCCGAGGCGACCGATGCGTACGTGGGGCTTCTCACCCGCATGCGCCCCCTGATCGGCAAGGGGCTGTCGGCCGCTGTTTACACGCAGACGTCCGATGTCGAGGTTGAGGTCAACGGCATGATGACCTATGACCGCGAGCAGATCAAGTTCGACGAAACCCGTGCGGCCGAAGCCGCCGCATTGCTCTATCAGCCGCAGGTCGCTCCCAAGGTGCTCGTCCCGTGCGCCGAGCAGGGAGTGAAGATCCTGTGGCGCTACACCACCGAGAAACCGGACGGCGAATGGCAGGCGGACGGCTTCGACGACTCCTCGTGGAAGGAAGGTCCCGCCGCGTTCGGGACCATCAGCTCGACGACCTCCTGGAAGACGCCGGACATTTGGATCAGGCGCTCCTTCGAGCTGCAGGCGGTGCCCGCTGGGCTGAGCCTCAACATTTTTGACGACGAGGACGCCGAGATTTTTATCAATGGCAAACTGGCTGCGACGCTCACCGGTTTTAACACCAGCTACGAGGCCTTTCCGCTGAGCGCCGAGGCGCTCAAGCTGCTCAAGCCCGGCAAGAACACCTTCGCGATTCACTGCCGCCAGACCAGTGGCGGCCAGAATATCGACTGCGGCATCCTGCAAGCCGGTGAGGCAAAGAAGTGATTTCAAGTGTGTGTCCTGATCAAGACGGCGCTGCGAAAGGCAAGCCTATGTGTTTAAAATCAATCGGGCGCCGTATCGCGCCGGCCATCGCCGCTCTGGGCCTCACAGGCAGCCTCATCGCGGCCGAGCCGGCGACTCCTGCGGCGGGCCAGTGGACTGCGCAAAAGGCCGCCGAGTGGCATGAGAAACAGCCTTGGCTGTTCGGGTTTAATTTCGTGCCCAGCACGGCGGTGAACGACACCGAAATGTGGCAGGCGGAGACCTTCGACCCCAAGACCATCGACCGCGAACTCGCTTGGGCGCAAGGGCTCGGCTACAACTCCTGCCGGGTTTTCGTGCAGTACCTGGTCTGGAAAGCAGACCCCCCCGGCCTCAAGAAGCGTTTCGCCCAGCTTCTCGAAATAGCCGCTAAACACAAAATCAGCGTCATGCCGGTCCTGTTCGATGACTGCGCCTTCGATGCAAACAGAGACCCTTATTTAGGCAAGCAGGAAGACCCCGTTCCCGGCACCTCAAACGCCCGCTGGGTTCCCAGCCCCGGCCTCAAGCTG